>JAZLIM010000085.1:0-11293 GCA_045617385.1 Treponema sp. | reverse complement strand
GGCTCTTCGCAAAGTTGAACTCAAGGTTCTTGATAAGACTGTAGATTTTATTACGGATGCAGGTTATTCCCGCGAGTTCGGTGCCAGAAATATGGCCAGAACTGTGGAAGACCTTATTGCAAATCCTCTTGTTGATGAAGTTCTTTTCGGAAAACTTGAGAATGGCGGAAAAGTACAGGCAAAGGTTGTAAAAGACCGCATTACTTTTGAATTCACTGAATAATCCAAGGAGACGGAAGTGACAGAAAATCGTCTTGCTCAGGAAATTTTTTCCCGCTATGGTGCCGTTACCAGGGCACGGGGCTGCTTTCTTTATACAAAGAAAGGTGTACGCCTTACTGACCTTTACCAGGCAGACGGCCGTGCTGTTCTCGGCTGGGGTGGAGGGGATGCCTTCACCAGACTCAAGAATCTTATGAACCGCGGCATAACCGGAGCCTTTATTACAGAAATTGACCCGCAGCTTGATAAAGCGGTAAGCAAGCTTCTTGTTAGCGACCGCAAGGTTCTGGTTTATCACAGCCGGGCTGAAGCCGAAAAGTCTGCTGTTTGTTTTTCAAAAGACTTCCGTGAATGGATGCCATGGAATCCTGAAAGCCCCAGATGGTCTTCGGAGGGCGTAATCCTTATGGAACCGCCTCTTCCATGGACAGATACGCTTTTTTTTGTCTGTGTTGAACGCACAGTTTTTGATTCAGTAAAAGAATATCCGGAACCTGTAACACTTCCTTCTCCTCTTACAGGAGGAATCTGCCGGGCAATCTACAATCTGATTGCAGCACTTCAGGTACGGGAAGAAAAACACTGGTTTATTTACGATACAGTCCTTACAAAATTCTTTACCCGTAAAGGCCCATGGCTTTATTCGAAAGTTCCTTCAGAAAAATATGATGACTTTGTTCTTGCATGTCTTGATGCAGGTGTTGTAATAAACCCGGATCCTGAAAGACCTTCTCTTGTGCCTTTCGGTGCAGACAAAGGAAACTTTACTGCCCTTAAAAAACTTTCAGATGGAGGAGAATATGCTTCAGTCTGACGTTACTCTTGCAATTATTCGGCTGGCACTTGGCGGAATTACCGCTTTTCTGGCAATCATGCTGTGGAGCAAAACCCGCGATGTTTCCTGGATGAGTCTTGTTGCAGGTTTCATCACTTCATACGCCGGAATCGTTTATGACCTTATGCTGGACCTTCACATTATTACGGCAACAGGTCCTGTAGTGTTCGGACTTCCTCTTTCCACACTGCTGTTTACTGCAGTGCCTTTCGTTTTCTTTATTCTTGCATTCATCCTGATGCTCGTAAGGCGTTAGGAAAAAATAGGAGGCTGTTATGGCAACAAAAGAATCAAAATCAATCAGCACTCTGCTTATGCAGATTGCACTTGGATGTCTTCTGATTATCAGTGGTATCTGGGGACTTCAGGGTGGCGGAGATGAAGCCGTAAAGGCCATTCGTCATGTTTTTGACAGCAACATTGAAGATGTTCTCTGCATTGTTTTCTCAATCATTGAACTGGTAGCAGGTGTGTTCCTGATCATCCGTCTTTTTGTACCTCTCGGAACAAACCTGGATGCAATTCTTCTTCTTATCATTATGATTGTATGGATTGTAGCAATTGTACTTATGGATTTCCTTGGAAAATCAGGAATCTTCAACAACGGTGCAAAACATTTCCTTACATGGCTGTATAACTTTGCATACCACCTTCTGGTTCTGGCAGCTATCATCAGAATCAAATATTAATCCAGTTATCGTTCAGAATTTGAAGGAGAAAAAAAATGACAGACAGAAAGCATAAAGTTTTTTCTATTCTACTCTCATTGTTTGTAGTTTTTGCTTCTTCGGGCTTTGCCCTGGAAGCTCCTTCAGTTTCTTTCGATGCCGGGCTTTCTTCAGGTTATCCTTTTTACGGGGATTCAAACCTGAAGGATGCCAACGCCCGTATTGATGACGGCGGATTCAGAATGATTATCGGTACAGTTGCCGACGTAAATCTGAAGCTTGCCGAATACCTTACCGCTTTTGCCGGAAACGATAATGTATTTGATTTCAACTGGCACGGTGAAGATTTTTTCAACCATCTGGATACTTCCTTCTTTACAGGCGTTAAAGTGTATCCAGGAATCGGCGGCCTGAACTTTTCAGTAGCATATTCAATCGGAACAAGATTTGATTTTGCCGGTGAAAGCAAGGGTGTAGATTCTGCTTCCTGGGGAAACGGTTTCAGACTCGGAATGGAATACAATTTTGCCTATGCCGACAAGAACCGTTACATGCCTTCTATAGGGGCTTACTACCGCTTTGTTCCTCGCGGAAACAATACCTACGACAATCTTCTTTGTGTTTACCTCCTTGCAAATTTCTAGAAGATAAAATCTCAAAAATAGTTGCCACTGAACGTGCTCATTGGTAAATTTATACTATGAGTACAAATACAATTCCTAACAGAAAAGACGTTCCTGCTTCAGACAAGTGGGATCTTTCTTCTATTTACAAATCAGAATCAGAATGGGAAAACGCCCTTAAAGAAATTGAACCTCTTACAGCTGCCGTAGTTGCTTTTAAAGGAAAGCTTTCGGAATCGCCGGAAACAATGCTTTCTGCTTTCAAGGCACTTGAACAGGCTGAACTTAAAGTTGAAACAGTCTATCATTATGCTTCACTTATGCACGAAGCAGATGAAGATGATACCGCTGCTGCCGACAGAAACGGCCGTGCCCTTATGGCTTACGCAAAGATGCAGGCTGATCTTTCGTTCCTGGAACCTGAACTTCAGGCTGTACCGGAAGAAACTCTCCGCCAGTGGATTTCACGTCCTGAGTTTGCCGATTACAAAATTTTTGTAGAAAAACTTCTCTGGGTAAAGCCTTATATTCTTTCAGAAAAAGAAGAACGCATTCTTTCACTTCAGACTGAATCGGCACAGACTGCAGAAACAGCTTTCAGTTTCCTTACCAATGTAGATATGAATAAAACTTTCGGTATGGTAAAAACTGCCGATGGCGAAAAGCAGCTTACCGAAACTACATGGTCTGTATTCATGGATAACCAGGACCGCGATGTCCGTGAACGTGCATACAAACAGTATTATGATCATTTTGAAGCACACCAGAATACAATCGCTGCTCTTTACGCCGGAAGCGTAAACCAGGACGTTTTCAACGCCCGTGCCCGCGGATACAAATCTTCTCTGGATGCAAGTCTTTACGGGCAGAAAGTTCCTGAAAGCGTTTACAGAAACCTCATAGACTGTGTTCACAGAAATCTGGAACCGCTTCACGAATACTACACAATCCGCAAGAAGGCTCTCGGAGTAGATGAACTCCGCCATTACGATGTTTATGTTCCTCTTGTAAAATCAGTAAAGACAAATACAAGCTATGATGAAGCCGTTGAAATCTGCCGTGAAGCCCTTGCACCTCTTGGAAAAGAATACACCGACCGCCTTTGTGACGGACTCAAGAACGGCTGGGTAGACCGCTATGAAAATGTGGGCAAGCGGGGAGGAGCTTTCAGTTCCGGCTGCTACATCGGAAATCCTTACATTCTCCTGAACTACAAGGATGATATTATCCGTGATGTGTTTACAATGGCTCATGAAGGCGGACACAGTATGCATTCATGGTACTCGGTTCACAATAATCCGTTCATGTGCTATGACTACACAATCTTCGAAGCTGAAGTTGCTTCAACATTCAATGAAGAACTGATTTACCGTCACCTCATGAAGAAGGCTGAAGAATCCGGAAATAAGGATATGATCAACTATCTGCTTTCTATGCGTGCTTCCGACATTCTTGCAACTCTTTACCGCCAGACTATGTTTGCTGAATTCGAACTCAAGGCTCATGAATTCGTTGAAAGCGGAACACCTCTTACAGCTGAACTTCTCCGTAAGACTTACCGTGAACTCCTGGAACTGTACTTTGGCCCTGAAATGCACTTCGAAAGCAATTCAGATATGGAAGGTCTCCGTATTCCGCATTTCTATTCGGCATTCTATGTTTACAAATATGCTACAGGTATTTCTGCAGCTCTTGCTCTGGCAAAACGAGTCTGCAACGGCGGCGATGCTGAACGTGAAGATTACTTCAAGTTCCTCAAATCTGGTGGTTCCCGCTATCCGATTGAATCTCTCCGCATTGCCGGCGTAGACATGGCTTCAACAGAACCCGTTCAGGCTGCCTGTGACGAATTCCGTCACATCATTGAGCAGCTGAAAGTGAATCTGGGTTAGGCATAGAAGAAAAATGTCACACGGATTCGATTTTGCTAACGCAAAATCGAATCCGTGAGACAAATATTTTTTACATAAAGAAATATCTGTGTTTATCTGTGTGCATCTGCGGTTAATTCTAATTCTGAAACCTTTTTCTTAATTTCGTGACTTTTTCTGCCGAAAATAACGTATGCCGCAGAATAGTTATGAAAAACCGGACTTCTGGTCCCGAAAAGCATTCTCAGAAGGGTATCCTGCCCGTTCAGTATACAAACTTCAGGAAATTGACGAAAAATTTGGATTTATCAAGAAAAACTACAAGGTTCTGGACCTTGGTGCCGCTCCAGGCAGCTGGACAACCTTCCTTTTACGTAAAATGGACGGTTCCGGAGAAGTTGTTTCCTGCGATCTTAATCCTCTTTCAAAAGACGTTAAAGCTGATAATCTGACTTTTATTCAGGGCGACCTGAACGCGGCTGAAATCAGAAAACAGATCAAGTCTCACGGACCTTTCGACCTGGTTGTGTGTGATGCTGCTCCAAAAACTACCGGAAATAAGATGGTAGATACTGCCCGTAGCGAGCAGCTCGTAGAAATGGCCGTATGGTATGCCCAGGATATGCTTAAGCCGGGCGGAAATTTCTGTGTAAAGATCTTCCAGAGTGGCGCTCAGCAGACAATCCTCAAAAATATGCGTGAAATCTTTACAAAAGCCCAGGGGTTTAAACCGGAAGCATGCCGTAAAGAGTCTTTTGAAACCTTTCTGATTGGGGTAGGGAAAAAGTAAATGAAAAAAAGCGAATTCCGTGTTACAATAAGATATAGTAAAAAAGCTCTTGTAACATTTTACAATATGATATTTAACACAAGATTAAAAAAAGTGATGAGCCTGTCGGTGGCGGGCTTTCTGTGTGGCGGACTCCTTACGGTTGTCACACTTACAACAGTAAACAAACTCAACAAAAAGTCGGCAATGGGTGGTTTTGAAACTTCCGTGCGTCCGGAACTTTCTTCGGAAGAATATGGCGATAAGGAAATTGCTGCCCAGATTCTTGAAGATGCACTTCCGCCGCTTACATACAAAACTTACCGTGTTAAATCCGGAGATATGATCGGAATTATTGCTGACCGCAACAATATTTCCCAGGATACCCTCATAAGCGTAAACAACATCAAGCAGACACGCCTTATTCAGGTAGGGCAGTACCTCAAGATTCCTTCTATGCCAGGAATCCTTTATACAGTCCGCAAAGATAACGAAACATTTGATACAATTGCAGAAAAGTACGAAATCAGTGCCGAAAAATGCGCCAAGGTAAACAATCTGGAACTTACAGCAAGTCTCAAAGCCGGCGATACACTGTTCCTTCCTGATGCACAGATGGACTGGGTTACACGCCAGGAAATCAACGGAGATCTTTTCCACCGTCCGCTCAAGAACCGCTTCTACATTTCTTCAAATTACGGATGGCGAAGTTCACCTTTCTCTGGTGCCCGTTCTTTCCACGGTGGTACCGACATGGCTTCTCCTTCCGGTACTCCGATTTACGCCGCTCTGGACGGACGTGTTTCTTTTGCAGGCTACAATGAAACTTACGGAAACTATGTGATCGTTACACATCATTCAGGATATAAATCTCTTTATGGACATATGAGTTCAATTACCTGTCGTCAGGGCCAGTATGTTTACACTTCAACAATGATTGGCCGTGTAGGCTCAACCGGTATGAGTACCGGTCCTCATCTGCATTTTGCAGTATACAAGAACGGTAAAGGTTTGAATCCTATGAGTCTTGTGAATTAAAAAAAAACGGGCTTTCGCCCGTTTTTTTTATGCGTCAATCTCTTTGGCGAGGTGATGGACGATGAATTCGCGGCGTTCAGGGGTGTTTTTACCCATGTAGAATTCAAGAACCTGCGGAACGTTCTTGATGCTCTGGATGCTTACCGGAGTAAGGTGGATGCCCTTGTCTTCGCTTTCGCCTTCCTTGCGCGGGTGAATGAACTGTCCGAATTCTGCAGGGCTGGTTTCTCCAAGTCCTTTGAATCGTGTAACTTCAGCATTAGCCCCAAGTCTAGCCATTTCCTTATCACGGCTGTCTTCCGAATAACAGTAAACAGTTTCCTTCTTTGTGCGTACGCGGAAAAGCGGTGTTTCCAGAATATAAACGTGTCCCGAAAGAACAAGTTCTTCAAAGAACAGGAGCAGGTAAGTCATTACCAGATTTCTGATGTGGAATCCGTCGTTATCGGCATCGGTTGCAATGATGATTTTATCGTAACGCAGATCTTCAACGCTTCTCTGAACACCAAGACTGAATGTCAGGTTCTTTAATTCTTCATTATCGAAAAGTGCCGACTTTTTGCGTCCGTACATGTTTTCAGGTTTTCCTTTCAAACTGAAGATAGCCTGGTATTCTGCATTACGGGCGTATGTCATTGGACCGGTTGCCGAATCTCCTTCGGTAATGAAGATCATTGAATTGGCACCTTTTTCACCGTCCTGAAGGTGGTAACGGCAGTCCTTAAGCTTTGCAATTTTCAGCATGACAGATTTTGAAGCTTCACGGATCTGCTTTTCAGTTACGCTGTTGATTTCGTTGCGGGCCTTCTGATTCTTGATGATTTTTTCTTCAATTGAGCCCTTGATGTCGGGATTGTGACGGAGCCAGTCATCAACTGCAGCCTGAACTTCCTTGATGATAGGAGCACGGATTTCTACGTTACCAAGCTTGTTCTTTGTCTGGCTTGTGAACATAGGATTATCAAGTCCAACTTTGAGTGCTACAAAAAGACCGCCTGTTACGTCTTTAATGTCGTATTCTTTCTTGAAACATTCGTTTACGCCTTTTGTAAAACCGTCCAGGAAGGCTGTAACGTGTGTACCGCCGTCATCTGTGCTCTGTCCGTTTACAAAGCTGAAAACGAACTTATCAAGGGAATTTGTATGGGTAAGAACGAACTGAAGGTTTTCTCCTGTGTATGAGAAAGGCTGGTAGAGCTGTTTACCGGCTCCTCCCATTTCGTGTACCAGAAGATCTTCAAGACCTTTTTCTGAATAATATTCTTTTCCGTTGCAGACAATTTTCAGTCCCGGATTCAGGTAAGCATAGTTCCAGAGACGTTTTTCAACGTACTCCATGTTGTATTCATATTTTCCGAAAAGCTCTGTATCAGGAATGAATTCAAGGAACGTACCGTTTGGAACTCCGGCCTTTGCAGCTCCGGTTTTTCCTGATTTCTTTTCACCACGTTCAAATTCAACTACGGCCATTTTTCCTTCGCGGATGGAAGCGGCACGGAAATAAGAGGAGAGGGCGTTAGTAGCTTTGATACCAACACCGTTCATTCCGATGGCCTGTTTGAAAACAGAGTTGTTGTATTTTGCACCTGTGTTTACGTTTGAAACACAGTCTTCAAGTTTCCCAAGAGGAATACCGCGGCCATAGTCACGGATTTTTACATGACCGTCTTTAATCTCTATGTCGATTCTTTTTCCATAACCCTGGCTGAATTCATCTACAGAGTTATCGATTCCTTCTTTCAGAAGAATGTAAATACCGTCATTTTCGTTGGAACCGTCACCAAGAGAACCAATGTACATACCAGGTCTCAGACGGATGTGTTCAAGCCCTTCCAGGTGAAGAATGGAATCTTCATCATAAACGCCGGTTCCGGCCTGTGAAGCAGGCTTTGATTTAGCTGCAGCTGCTTTTGCAGTTGTTCCGGCAGGTTTAGAAGCGGCTGTTTTTGCAGGAGCCGGAGCTGCTGTTTTTACCGCAGGTTTTTCTGCTGCAGGTTTCTGTGCGGCTGTTGATTTTACTGAGGAAGTCTTTGCTGCAGTCTTAACTGCTGTAGCTTTAGCAGCAGGCTTGGCAGCGGTTTTTGCAGCTGTTGCTTTTGCAGCTGCAGTTTTTGTTGCTGTGCTTTTTGAAGCTGTTGCCTTTACCGGAGCTTTTACTGCAGTTTTCCCGGCTGCCGGTTTTGCAGCAGTTTTTGCCGGAGCTTTAGCGGCGGCTGTTTTAGCTGTTGTTTTTGCAGTAGTCTTTGTAGTTTTTGAAGAAGCCTTTGCGGCTGCCTGTTCTGCTGCCTTAAGCAGCGAACTCTTAGATTTTTCGTTATTTCCACCCATATCTTCTATTTTACTATAAAAGAATTCAGATAGCAATAAATCAGTAATGAGAATTCTTTTGGTTTTGAATAATAAAAAAAAGGGCGGCTCTTTCGAACCGCCCTTCCTTAGGTCAAAACTAACTTAACGTCAGATTAGAACCAGTATTCGAGCATTACTGGTACAGAGAATGCTGTAACCTTGCAACCCATGTTGTATGCGAATGCAGCACCTACACAACAGCGTCCTGAAGCAAGACCTTTCTGAAGGTATACATCAGCACCGATAACACCTTTGTCAGCATTTTCGAGGTTTCCACAGTTGTATCCGAGTTCTGCCCATACAGAAAGTCCGTTTCCGAGGTTGTAAGATGGGTCAAATGCGATTCCGAGTGAGTTTACTGCTTTGTCTCCAGAGTTGTCAGATACGAATTTAACTGGAGCTTTGAATGAGAAGTCCCCAGCTGTGTATCCAGCGAGAGCAGCTACAGTGAATTTTTTTTCTGTATCGTATTTGATACCTGCATCGAGGTAGAGGTTTTCAACTGAAGTAAGTTTGAATGCTGCTTCGATTGTTCCTTCTTTACCACGTCCGAGGTACTGTGCACGAGCAAGACCGATACCATCGAGGTTAGCTGCGATACCGTACTGTCCGTTTTTGTAAACATCTTCTGCTTTGCCTTCTGCGCCATTAACACATGCATAAACTGTTACTGGTTCGAAGTTTACTTTTACACAAGCTGCATCTTTGTGTGCTGCATTGATACGTGTGAATACTGCATCACCGTCTCCACCGTTGTAGAGCCACCATCCACTGTCATTATCATCGGCATCATTTCCACCAAGAGAAACCTTATTGTGCTGGAGGAATACGTTAGGATCATCACCGCGGAATGAAAGGTCTTCCCATTCTCCGTGTCCGAGTGTGAGTGTCAGGAAATCAAAAGGTTTTGCCCAGATTGATCCAGATGCGATTCCACCTTCATTGATCTGAAGTGTGAATCCGTTGTTGTCAGATGAACCAGAAGCTGTGATTCCTGTACGAATCTTGTCTCCACCCCAAGAAATGTAAGCTGGGTCTGCTTTTACTTCAGCATCTTTTCCGTCAGCTTTTTTTACTTCTACAGGGTTGAAGTAACCACGTCCCCATCCACCAAGTGAAACTTCTGCGAAAGCAGCTGAAGCCAGCATAGCTGTAGCTGCGATAGCCATTATGATTTTTTTCATTTAAAAAAATCCTCGGATTAATTCGGATAGTTTCACAAAATATTTCAAATGAAAAAAATCATGAGTTTACCGAAAACAAAATAACAGGAGAGATAAAAAAAATTTATTTAAGGATCGGTACAGAAAATGATTTATGCGTACATCAGGGTAAGTTCAGACAAACAGACAGTAGAAAACCAGAGGTTTGAAATAACAGAGTATGTTAAGAAAAACAATATCCAGATTGATAAATGGATAGGTGAAACAATCAGCGGAACAGTTGCTCCGGGAAAAAGAAAAATGGGGCAGCTGCTTTCCGAGGTAAAGAAAGGGGACACAATCATATGTTCCGAGCTTTCAAGACTTGGAAGAAAAATGTTCATGATAATGTCTATCCTTAATACTTTAATGGATAAAGGAGTCATGGTTTATACAGTAAAGGAAGGCTACCGTCTTGGAGATGATCTTCAAAGTAAAGTTCTTTCCTTTGCTTTCAGTATTGCCGCAGAAATTGAACGTTCTCTTATCAGCCAGCGTACAAAAGAGGCTTTACGCAGAAAAAAATCGGAAGGAGTGGTGCTTGGCCGGCCTCTGGGCAGAAAATCTTCCCATTACAAGCTGAGCGGAATGGAAGAAACCATTATTTTCATGCTGAATCAGGGCTTTTCAAAGACATTTATTGCAGAAAAACTTGGTGTAAGCCCTTCAACATTGTATGCATTCATGAGAATGACAAAAATCTATATTCCGTCATGAAAAAACAACAAAAAATTAAAAAAAACATTGACTTCACAATATTGCCGTGTTAAGATTAAAAAAAAAGGGAGACGGAATCGTTGATTCAATAAAGTCTTCAAAAAAAAAGGAGGATTTTTTCAAATGAAAAAAATCATAATGGCTATCGCAGCTACAGCTATGCTGTCTACAGCTGTATTCGCAGATGCATCAATCGGTGGATGGGGACGCGCATATTTCGTTCCTGTATGGATGACAAAAGTAGATTCAGCTGATGCTGAAATCAAAGCAAACGCAAACGAAGTATCATGGGGAGATCAGCCATCTGTTGGTATGAACATCTCTGGTGGTGCTGATGACATCAAAGCATCTCTTCACCTTCACGCTGGTAACGGTGCTGCTAGTGGTAGAGCAATCGATGCTTACACAGTAACAGCAACTCCATTCGACTTCCTCACAGTTGTTCTTGGTGGTGGTGATTCTCACGATGACGCATTCCGTGGAAAGGGACCAAACTTCCAGCTCCGTGGAAAGAACACAGACTGGGGAATGTGGGCTCTCGAAGATGGTGACGCTGTATTCCAGCGCGTTAATCCAGGCGATGCAAACAAATATACTGAAATCAAAGTAAACTTTGAACCAGTAACAGTTTACGCTGCTGTTTACAACGAACTTGGAAAAGGACTTATCAAAGCTGAAGACATGTACAAGAACGGACAGTACGGTATTGGTGTAAACCTCGACGGTATCGGTCTTGCTCGTGCACAGTGGGTTGGACGTGGTAAAGAAGGAACAATGGAAGCAGCTTTCGCTCTTACATCTGTTGAAAACCTCTACCTCGACATTGGTTTCAAATACTTCACAGAAAAGAAAGTACAGGTTACAGCTGTTCCACAGTTCAACGCTGGTGACTTCGGAATCACAGCTGGTGTAACATTCACAAGCGACTTCTCAGGAGACAAAACAGCTAACTCTATGGGTGTTTACCTCCAGCCAACATACAACCTCGGAAACGGATAC
>JAZLIM010000084.1:0-13228 GCA_045617385.1 Treponema sp. | reverse complement strand
AGGCTTTTTTACCGATTACCATGTTTCCAACATTTACAGGATGGAATCCGTCAACGTCTTTTGCAGGATCAATGGCAAGAAGAACTTTTTCTTCATCGATATGTTTTGGAAGTGGCAGCTGCACCAGGATTCCGTGAACTGAGTCATCGGCGTTAAGCTTTGCAATCAGGTCCAGAAGTTCTGCTTCTGAAGTTGATTCTGGAAGATCCAGTGAACGGTCTTCCATGCCGCATTCTGCAAGTGCCTTTCTTTTCCCTGTTACATAAGAAACTGAAGCTGGATTTTCGCCAACCAGAATAACTGCAAGGCAAGGAGTAATTCCTTTTTCCTTAAGTTTTGCTGTTCTTTCTGCTACTTCAGCTCTTGTATCAGCTGCAATCTGTTTTCCATCAATAATAGTTGCCATAGAATAAATCTCCTCTATAAGTATACCTTAAAGAAATGGGGCCCCGCAACGTGAATCGAAACAGCGGAGGTATGAGTCCTCGGCCTTCGGCCTGCGGAATGCTCAAGCCGCGCTTTCGCGGCGACTTAAATAATTTCCTATATGCAAACGACCGAAGGTCGTATGCCTCTTAGGTCCAATTCTCTGCGCCCCATTTCTTTCGGTATGGTTAGTCGTCGTTTATTTTCTTGCATAGCGCAAGTTTTTTTAGTCTCGGGCCCCGCAACGAGAATTGTACCTGAAGAGGCATATGTCCTCGGCCTTTGGCCTGCGGGATGCCTCTTAGGTCCAATTCTCTGCGCCCCATTTCTACTTTCTGCTTTCAAGTGAATCGAGGTGAATGCGAAAACGGGACGCAGGCGAAAATGGGGGAGGAACCCGAAGGGAGGGTGGTCCCCCATTTTCGCCGTCGCTGGGACCCGTTTTCGCATTCACCGCTGTTTAGCTTGAATACTATTTTGCCTGCATTGCCTGGCGATGGAGGCGTACGTTTCTGAGTACTTCTTCCATTTTTTCGCGCTCGTCATTCTGAATCATTTCTTCAAAGAGCTTCAGCTGGTCGCCAAGACTTTTGATGTGAGGCAAGAGCTTGTCTTTATTTTCAAGAAACAGTTCAGTCCAGAGCGGAGCGTTTATCATTGCAATTCGGGTAAGGTCTTCAAAAGATCCGCCTCCGAAAGCTGTGATCTCATCATTTGGTGCACTCAAAACCATTGCCGAAGCTACAACGTGGCAAAGCTGGGAAGTAAAACCGATGTTGTAGTCGTGAGTGTCGATGTCTGTGTCTGTAATTTTTGAGAACCCGATTGAGTAGATAAGTTCACGGATCAGGTTCAGGTTTTCAGGTTTGTTGCAGGAACGAGGCAGCAGAAGGTAATTGTGATTCTTGAAGTATTCACCCTTTGCTGCAACAAAGCCTTCTTTTTCACCACCGGCCATAGGATGACCTACAATAAAGTCATAGTCGCCTGTTTCGAATTCTTCGAAGTGATTTTTGTAGATTGCCTTAACGCCTGAAATATCAGTTACAATAGAACCTTTTTTGAAGGCATTCTTGTGCTGTTTCATAAAATCAACAATAAGGGCAGGGTAAACACAGATGATTACTACATCACATTTTTTCAGCATCTCGTCTACGTTTTCAGGTGAGTAGGCTTCATCAATTACAGAAAGCTTCAGAGCTTCCTTCAATGAATATTCGTTTCTGTCACAGGCATAGATTTTTCCTGTGGCTTCCTTTACTTCAAGGATGTTTTCCTGGATGGCACGGGCAAATGAACCGCCCATAATTCCAAGTCCGACAATTCCATAATTCAGATTACAAAGCATTGGTTCCTCTAGTTTACAAATGGGTCATCAATAGTGATAACACAGTTTACATCATTTTCAGCTTTATGTATGCGCTCCGAGAGCTCTTTTTTCAGTTCTTCCTTTGAAAGGCTGCAGTCATGCGGGCGTACTGCGTCAAAAATCAGGTTAGTGTTTTCTTCGCCCGGAACCAGACGCACATCGTGTATGGTGATATTTTTGTCCACTTCCATGGCAACCTGTCGAGCCAGCTGTTTCAGAATCTTCAGCCGTTCATTTTCCATATCAATCGGGTCCATGTGAATGGAAATCATGCAGTTGAATTTCTCTGCGATGCTGACTTCTGTTTCGTCAATTACTTCGTGAAGGTCAAAAATGTTTTCGTTTCCCGGAACTTCTGCGTGGAGACTTATGTAGATGCGTCCCGGCCCGTAATCATGAACGATCATGTCGTGGATTCCGATGATCGGTTTATGCAGAAGCACTTCCTTTTCGATTGCTTCTACAAACTCGCGGTTCGGAGGGAGGCCCAGAAGCGGATCAATGGTTTCTTTTGCACTTTCAAGACCGGTTTTCAGAATGAAGACTGCCACAACGAGACCGCAGAAACCGTCCACCGGCAGGTCAGAAAAACGTGAAATTACAATAGAAAGAATTACCACAAATGTGGAAATCATGTCGGAAAGAGAATCCTTTGCCACGGCTTCCATGGTGGGAGAGTTGATTTTCTTTCCGGTTCCATGGTTGTAAAGGTACATATAAAGTTTTACAAGGATTGATCCGGTAAGAACCAGAATCTGAAAAAGGCCGCTATTTTGCGGAACCGGGTTGATGATGGAAGAAAATGCAGATTTTCCAAGTTCCAGAGCCATCATAAGGATCAGAAAAGAGATGGCAAGCCCTGCAATGTATTCCAGCCGGCCGTGGCCGAAAGGGTGGTCTGCATCAGGTTTTTTGCCCGAAAGTTTGAATCCCAGAAGCGATATAATAGAAGAAGCTGCATCAGAAAGATTGTTGAAGGCGTCTGCTTCCATTGCAACAGATTTTGCAAGAATCCCGAATATCAGTTTACCTGCAAAAAGAATCATGTTCAGAAATATTCCTGTTACGGAACAAAGAATTCCGTAAGCCCGCCTTGCTTGCTTGTCGGCATAATTTCTGTGGTCTTTTATGAATAATCCGGCAAAAGGTACTGTCATATCTCAAATTATAGAAAAAAAGAAGTGATAGTACAAATTAACACTGACAACTTTTAATTAATTGAAGAAATCGTTATTATGTGGAGTTATGGACAAAATACTTGTAGATCGTGCTCATCTAGAGTCTCTTTCTTTTTCTGACCTTGTAACACTGGCAGATGAATATGGAATTGATGTTCCTGAAGATCTGGACAGACAGTTTTTGATTGCAGAACTGATTGAAGTTCTTATGGAAGCCGGAAGCGAAACAGAAGAAATGCATGTTTCATCCGATGCCCAGGAAGGCGAAGTTGTTCTTCCAAAGAACTACAATGAAACTCAGATTTCTGCAGTGCTCCAGAATCCTGCCTGGGTTTTTGTTTTCTGGAATATCAGCGAAGCTGATAAACAGATGCTCAAAAAGAAAGGATGCCCGCTCAGTCTGCGCATCTGTTCTTTTGAAAACGAAGATGAACAGAAACCTGCAAAGGCATTTGAAATCCAGAATCTGAGCTCAAGCCAGGAACAGTTTGTTCTGCTTCCTGCAGACTATAAGCTTGTAAAAATCGAACTTGCCTACGTCTCAATGGGCACAGGTAATGTTCTTGCTTCGTCAAGTTTCCTGAAGATTCCTGAAGGGGCCGAGTTCCTGAATGAAATTGTTCCGGGTAAAGAACTTGATGTAAATGAAATGGTAAAACTGTCGGGAATTGAAGATCTGGTTCTCCAGCAGTACAAAAATCACAGACAGTCTTTTTCATAACAGGATACTATAATGGCAGACAAAAAAATCGTACTTCTTCTGAATGCAAATCAGGAATATATCCGCCATATTCAGGATGATGACTTAAAAAAGTATGCTCCTGAAATCAACGGACTTTTCGAAGCAATCACAAATACATATCTTCCTCTTCTTGATATGTTTGAAAGACTGGAATCTGAAAACGTTCCTTTCAGAATTCAGATGGTAATGTCTCCTGTTCTTTGTACACTTCTTGAAGATACAGTTGTGCAGGCTCAGTATGTTTCATTCCTGGATAGAGCAATTGCTCTTGGTGAAAAAGAAGTAAAACGCAACGCAAAAAACAAAAAGGTTGCAGCACTCTCAGCCGAAATCCTTTCCCACCTGAAAAAATGCCGTACAGATTTTACTGAACGTTATCTTATGCGTATTCTTCCGAAATTTGCAGAATTCCAGAAGAAAGGTTTTGTAGAACTTATGGCAACCTGCGGAACTTCGGTGTTCCTTCCATATTACAATGATCTTCCTGAAATCCTTTCGGCACAGGTTGAAACAGGTATTTCTTCTCATAAGCATTTCTTTGGCGAAATCCCTGACGGTTTCTGGCTGCCTGAACTGGGGTATGCTCCTGGAATCGAAAACATCGTACGTTCTTATGGTTTCAACTACACAGTGCTGGATCCGAGAAGTACACTGTTTGCATCTGAACAGCCTGAAAACGGTGTGTTCTATCCTTGCCGTTTCAATAATTCTCTTGTGGCTTTCTCTGTGCGCAATGATGCAGACGAAATGCTGTTCGGTGAAGAAGGTTTTGCTTCAGCCGAAGTTTACAGAAACGAAAACCGCGATATATCCTTTGATCTTTCTTCAAAGGATCTGGCTCTGTTTATTGAAAGCGGTTCACCGCGTTACGCTTCAGGCTTCAAATATTTCAATAAATCAGTAGAAATGGACGACAACTATGCACCTCTTCCTGCTGACGATTCTGAAGCTTATGACACAGAAAAAGCAATGGAACAGGTTCAGAAAGATGCCCTTAAATTCCTTGAAGTTAAAAATGCAGAACTTTCAAAGGCTTCCGAAATTGCAAAGGACGTAGATTTTGTTTCAGAAATCTGTGTAATCGATCTGGACCGTATGCGCAAGAACTGGGTTGAAGGAATCAAATGGATTGAAGCTCTTTTCAGAAATGCAGCTTCATTTGATTTTGAATTCGATACCTGCCGTAACCAGATCAAGAATCAGTACAATCTTCAGAAGATTACACCTTACTATGCTTCAAGTCTTGGAGCAGGGTATGGCGAAAATCTTCTTTCAAACAAAAACTGCTGGATGATGCGTTATGTGCGCAAAGCAAGCGAAAGAATGATTGACCTGGCAGACCGTTTCCCAACCGATACAGGTCTTAAGGCCCGCCTTCTGGATCTTGCCGCAAAGGAACTTATGATTGCTCAGAGTTCAGGCTGGGCAAAAATGCTTGATGATGATATTTCACCGGAATATGTTAAGAAGGTGTTCTCTGAAAGCATCAACGCCTTCACAATGGTATTTGATTCCCTCGGTTCAAACACCGTAAGTACAGAATGGCTTACAAACCTTGAAGCTGAACATCCGCTGTTCCCTTGGATGAACTACAGAATTTTCAGTAAAAAACAATAAAGGGGAAAAGCCTTTCCCCTGGCTTCAAACCTGCGGTTTTCAGCACACCCCTTTCTTCGGGGCTGCGCCCCAAACCCCGCAGTAAGGAAAAACTATGAGTGATATAAAGTTTATTGAAGGCGGTGTTTGTGCACCACAGGGCTTTACTGCCAACGGAATGCTCTGCAAAATCAAGGAATCAAGAACCAAGAATGACACGGCTCTTGTTTATTCAGAAAAGCTCTGTAATGCAGCCGGAGTTTTTACATCTAACCGCGTAAAGTCGGAAAGTGTAAAATACACCATGAAGAACATTGTTCGTGGAACAGCCCAGGCTGCCATTGAATGTTCAGGAAATGCAAACTGCTGTACAGGTTCAGCCGGTTATGAAGCTGCAGAACGTATGGCTTCATGTACTGCAAAAGCACTTGGAATCAAGGCAGAAGATGTTCTTGTTTACACAACCGGTGTTATCGGTGCTCCTTTTGATGTAACAAAAATCGAAAACAATATTGAAACTCTTAAAGCCGGTCTTTCTAAAGACGGAAACAAAGAAGCACGTATTGCCATCATGACAACCGACACTCAGCCGAAAGAATGTGCTGTTGAATTTACTGTTGGCGGAAAACTCTGCCGTATGGGTTCAATGTGTAAGGGTTCCGGAATGATCCACATCAATATGGGAACAATGCTTTCTTTCGTTACAACTGACTGTGCAGTTTCTTCTGAAATGCTTCAGAAGGCTCTCCGCTCTTCAGTTGCCGGAACTTACAATATGGTAAGTGTAGACGGTGATATGTCTACAAACGATACACTCTGTATCATGGCTAACGGAATGGCCGGAAACGCTGAAATCACTTCTGAAGGTCCTGATTATGATGCCTTCCTTGAAGCTCTGAACAAAATCAACCGTGTAATGGCAATGAAGATTGCTGCAGACGGAGAAGGGGCCAGCCGCCTTGTTGAATGTAAAGTTCGCGGCGCAAAAGACCTGGAAACTGCCCGCATTCTTGCAAAAGAAGTTATCGGTTCAAATCTTGTAAAAGCTGCCATGTTCGGACAGGATGCAAACTGCGGTCGTATCCTCTGTGCTATGGGATACTCAGGAGCAGAATTCAATCCTGAAAAGACCAGCGTATTCTTTAAGAGCATTGCAGGAAACGCACGTTACTTTGATGATGCTGACGCAGTTTTCGGCTGCGATAAGTGCGGTGAAAAAATCGAAGTTATTCACGACGGCGTAGGACTGGCCTTTGATGAAGAAAAGGCAGAAAAGATTCTTAAGGAAGAAGCTGTACAGATTCTTATTGTTCTTGAAGACGGTACAGCAGAAGCTACTGCCTGGGGCTGTGACCTTACTTACGATTACGTAAAGATTAACGGTGACTACCGCAGCTAGGTTTCAGCTTCAGAGAGGAATATTATGAACGACGAAAATTCATTACTTAATAACGAACAGTGGTCAGAAGTTCTGGCTCAGGCACTGCCATATTTCAAGCAGTGGGTCGGAAAGATTGTTGTTATAAAATACGGCGGAAACGCCATGCTCAACGAAGAACTGAAAGCTGCTGTTATTGAAGACCTGGTTCTTCTGAATACAATCGGTATCAAGGTTGTAATGGTTCACGGCGGTGGTCCTGAAATCAACAAGATGCTCGATAAAGTTGGAAAGGAATCAAAGTTCGTTGACGGACTTCGTTATACAGATGCAGAAACAATGGATATCGTTCAGATGGTTCTTACCGGAAAACTGAACAAAGAAATTGTCGGACTGCTTCTTGAAAAAGGCGGAAAGGCTGTAGGACTTTCTGGTGTTGATGCAGGGCTGCTTCGTGCAAAGAAAACAGAAAAAGAACTTGGTTTTGTTGGTGATGTAGTTTCTGTTAATCCTGACATTCTTATAAGTCTTCTTGATGACGGATTCATTCCTGTTGTTTCAACAGTTGCACAGGGGCTTGAAGGGGACAACAGCCGTTACAATATCAACGCTGATACCGCAGCTGCAGAAATTGCCGTTGCCCTTAAAGCTGAAAAATTCGTTCAGCTTACAAACGTTCCGGGCGTTCTCCTTAAAATGGACGACCCTTCATCCCTTGTTAAGCGCATCGACCGTCAGGCAATTCCAAGTATGAAGGCCACAGGCGTTCTTACAGGCGGAATGCTTCCTAAAATCGACTGCTGTCTTTGTGCACTGAACGGCGGCGTTCCTCGTACACATATCATTGACGGTCGTGTACCGCACTCACTTCTTATTGAAATGTTCAGTGATCGTGGTATTGGAACAATGATTTACTAAAATCTGAAAGAAGCAAAAAAAAAAGCTGCAGCGCTGGTTGAACTTGTCGAAACCACGGCTGCAGTTTTTTTTTGTCCAATGGTCCCTGAGCTTGTCGAAGGGCCCATTGGAGAGTATCAACTTAGTCTGCCAGACAACCGTCCAGGTCTTTTGAAATGGCAGCTTTATCAAGTTTCTGTCCGATAACAACCAGCTTGATCATGCGGTCACCAACTTCGGCATCCCAGTCTTTCTGCATTTCAGGTTCCTGAGCAAGAACACGTTCCTGTTCTCTCTTAGGACATGAAGCAAGCCACTGTCCTGAGTATCCGGCCTGAATCTGGCGGCCTGAAGTTTCAAGAACGTATGCCATGTCTGTTTCATCGCTGAACCACATAACGCCCTTACAGCGGATAATGTTTCTTGGCCATCTTGCGGCAAATTCATCCAGCTTCTGGCGGTCGAACGGCTTTCTTCTGTAGTAAACGAAAGATCCGATTCCGTATTCGTCTTCATCTTCTCCTTCGTGGCGGTGTTCGTGATGGTGGTGGTGATGATGATGTCCGTGTTCATCGTGATCATCGTCATCATCATGGTCGTGGTGGTGTTCACAGTGTTCGTCGCATTCGTGTCCTTCTTCACCGTGAGCCGGGTTGTGTTCATGGTCGTGATCGTGATGATGTTCATGTTCGTCGTGGTCATCATCATCGTCATCATCTTCTTCGTCATGTTTCTGAAGTTCAGCAACCCAACCTGCAGATGCGTAAACTGTTTCAAAGTCAAAGCGGTCTGTTCCGATAACGTCTTCCATTGGTACTTCACACTTTGTTGTTTCAATTACCTTTACGTTAGGCTGGAGCTTATTGATTACGGCACGAACCTGAGCCATCTGTTTGTCTGTAACAAGGTCGCGTTTGTTGATGATAAGGGTTGAACAGAATTCAATCTGCTGAACCAGAAGGCTTTCGATATCTTCTTCGCCTTTGTCTTCACGAAGGAGTTTTTCTCCGCCGCCGAATTCATCTACAAGGCGTGCAGCATCAACAACGCTTACAACGTTATCAAGTTTACCGATTTCAATCTGTTCGATAGCCTGTGCAATCGGCATTGGTTCACATACACCTGAAGCTTCAATCAGAATGTAGTCGTATTTTCCGGTCTTCATGATTTTTTCAATACCCTTAACCATGTCTGATTTAAGAGTACAGCAGATACATCCGTTCTGGAGAGCTACAATGTCATTTGTATCTGTAATGTTTGCTTCTTTTGCAATAAGGTTTGCATCAACGTTTACTTCGCCGATGTCGTTTACAATAACAGCTACTTTGTAACCTTTCTGGTTTGCCAGAATGCGGTTCAGAAGAGTAGTTTTTCCGGCTCCAAGGTAACCAGCCAGAAGTGTAATAGGAATCTTTTTCTTAGCCATGATAATCTCCATTCAGCTATATTCTATATAATTAACTGCTTTCTATAAATATATAAAAAAGAATGTTGAATTTCAATTTTTATGTTAAAATATTAGGCTATGAGCGAAATAACTAGTAAATTTGGCCTTTATTACAAGGATAATCTTCACACTCTGGTTGGAATTGACGACGAATCAACAGCATTTACAGGTCGCGTTCCTTTTGGTGTTCATACAATTGAAGACGGCGTCTTTGCAAATACAGCTTACGAATCATTTTCCATTCCTGATTCTGTAAAGCAGGTCGGATTCAATCTTTTTGAAAATGCTTCAAAAGCCCGGAGCATCAAGCTTCCTTCAGCACTTTCTGAACTTATGCCTTTTATGTTCTCCGGATGTTCAGCTCTTGAAAAGGTAACAATGCCGAATGTTGTTTCTGAATTTCCTGAAGGGCTTTTTCTGAACTGTTCTTCACTTCAGGAAGTTCCTTTCAGAACGGATATTGCCTATATCGGTGTAAAAGCATTTTCAGGCTGCCGCAGCCTTAAATCTGTAGTTTTTCCTGAATCTGTACAGATTGTAGAAAGCGAAGCATTCTCAAACTGTACTTCCCTTGAGTCAATCGTAATCGGATCAAATCTTTCTGAAATCTCAGAAGATTCATTCGCAAACTGTCCGTCGATTTACCATATCCGCCTTGCAGAAGACAATCCATACTTCCAGATTGCAGAAGACGGTTCTCTTATCCGTAAGGCCGACGGAGCTGTTGTAATCCAGGTGATGGAACGGGGCGGAGTTGCAGCTTCTTTCAACGAAACTGAAGTTACAACTGAAAAACTTGCCGTCTGGGAAGATGCCGAAGAAGAAGACGAAGAAGAAGACGATACATTCAGCGCAGAGGTTGGAGCTGCAGATGATGAAGTAGTTTCCATGGGTGCTGAAAATGTTATCCAGGACTCATTTGAAACAGCTGCTCCTTCCGAAAATGACATGCTTTCCGATATCCTGAACCAGAACAGCGGTGCTTCCTCTGAATCTGCAGCTTCTTCTGTAAGCGTCAGTATGGATGAACTTTCTGGTGTTGTAGATGCCATGAATGAAATGAACGGAACATATACAGATGATATTACCGTTCAGAAAGTACAGGACAGAAACCTGAATATTCTTATTCGCTCCGTTGAATACAGCAGTATAGTAGAATTGAATCCGGAAGGCGTTTCAGATTCAACAAGTGATCTTTACGTAATTGCCGAAAAGACAACGGGAGAAGGTGAAGAAAAGTCCGTATCCCAGAAACTCAAGAAATGTGCCAATTCTCTTGCATCAATCCAGGACCTGAAGAGAATTATTTATCTTTCGGGACTCCCTGTAGATGATGACGAATTTGCCATGTTCCTTTCCAATATTCTTAAACACCAGCATACACTTCTTGCCTGTGAGGCTGCCTCTCCTTCGGCTCTTTCAGAATACTGCCGCAAGGTATGTGAAATCGGCGGAATCATCCTTGATAAGGAAGAAATCCTTAATCAGCGCAGAAGAGCCGGAATCAAGAATCCTGGAACAATCAAGCTGGTAGTACAGGACAAATTCTAACAGTCATTTTTTGCTTATATTGGAAGATGGGGCAAAATTTGCTATATTTTAACCTATGAGCGATTTGTTTAACAGTGAACAGAATTCTTCTATGGGTGTTTCAGCCGGAGTTACAGAAATTCTTCCTCCGCCTGAATGTTGTGTAATTTTTTATAACGATGATTACACTACAAAGGATTTTGTTGTAGAAGTTCTTGTAAATATCTTTAACAAGGCAAAACCGGAAGCTGCTGACCTTATGGAAAAGGTGCATCAGTCAGGTTCTGCTGTAGTGGGTTCATATACTTACGATATAGCGCTTTCCCGTACAAATATTACAACACAGCTTGCCAGAAAAAACGGATTTCCGTTAAGGGTAGAAATTGAGCAGCACTAATTCAAATTCACAGAATAATGTAAAACAGATGAAACTGACTCCAACGCTGGCCAAGATCCTTTCTGAATCTATGGTTACGGCCAAGAAGTCTCATCATCAGTTTTTTACTCCTGAACATGTCTTAAGCGTAGCACTTCAGTATGACCTTGTTGTAAAGATTCTTTCGGCCTGCGGTGCAGATGCAGATTCTATCAGAACAAACATTGTAGATTATCTTTCTACAAAAGTTCCTGTTTCCTGTGCAGCAGCCTCGGAAGAAATTTTCAAGGTGCCTGCCGAATCTGCCGGTTTTCAGTCAATGATGAACCGTGCTATTTTCCACTGTCTTTCGGCTGAAATTGATGTGCTTGATATTACAGATCTTCTGGTCTGCATGGTTGAAAACCAGAACAACTACTGTTCATATTACCTGCGTAAGGGCGGTGTAGATAAAACCCGGCTTCTTGAAGTGGTTTCCCGTATCCGTAACGAAACAAGAAACCTTCGCGGGCCGCAGAATGGGGAAGGTGCCCAGACTGTATTTGGAAGTCCGGCTCCGGAAGGGCAGGAAGAACCAAAATACGAAGCACTGAAAAAGTTCACAGCCAACCTTACAGAAATGGCAAAAGCCGGTGCTTTTGATAATCTTGTTGGCCGCGAAGAAGAAATTGAACGTACAATCCAGATTCTCTGCCGCCGCACAAAGAACAATCCGCTTCACGTTGGAGATGCGGGAGTTGGAAAAACTGCCATTACTTACGGCCTTGCCCAGAGACTTGTAAAAAATGAAGTTCCTGTTGCCCTTAAGGGATTCGAAATCTACTCTCTGGATCTTGGACTTCTTCTTGCCGGAAGTAAATTCCGCGGAGACTTTGAGGAACGGTTGAATGCCGTTATCAAGGAAGTTCTGGAACAGAAAAAGGTAATCCTCTTCATTGATGAAATCCATATGATTATGGGCGCCGGCACAAACGGAAACTCAAATATGGATGCGGCAAATCTTTTGAAGCCTGTTCTTGCAGGCGGAAAGGTTCGTGTAATCGGTTCTACAACTTTTGAAGAATTTTCAAAGAACTTTGAGAAAGACCGTGCTCTGGCCCGCCGTTTCCAGAAAATCGATATTACGGAACCAACAAACAAAGAAGCCGTAAAAATTCTTGAAGGGCTCCGTTCAAAATACGAAGAATATCACCACGTAAAATATACTCCCGAAGCACTGGAAGCTGCAGTAAATCTTTCAGTTCAGTATCTTCCGGAACGCCGCCTTCCAGACAAAGCAATTGATCTTATTGATGAAGCCGGAAGTTATGTAACAATTTCAAAGAACGGCGGCTTCAAAAGTGCCGCACGGCATTCTTCAGTAAAGGTAAAGAAATGTACTGTTACCGAAGATGAAATCCGTGCTGTTGTTTCAAAGATCGCAAAGATTCCTCTTGAAACCATAAAGGGAGACGACCGCGAAAAACTCAAGAATATAGAAGAAACTCTTTCTGCAGAAGTATTCGGACAGGAAAGGGCAGTTCAGGCAGTTGCAAAGGCTGTAAAACGCGCCCGCGCCGGATTCCGTAATCCTGATAAGCCGGAAGCCTGTTATCTTTTTGTTGGACCTACAGGAGTAGGAAAAACAGAACTTGCACGAAGTCTTGCTTCTGTTCTTGGAGAACCGCTTCTCCGCTACGATATGTCTGAATATCAGGAAAAGCATGCGGTTTCACGCCTTATCGGTTCTCCTCCGGGATACGTTGGCTTTGAAGAAGGCGGGCAGCTTACAAAGGATGTTCGTAAAAATCCTCATGCCGTAATTCTTTTTGATGAAATTGAAAAAGCTCACGAAGATATTTATAACGTTCTTCTTCAGGTGCTGGACTACGGTCAGCTTACCGATAACCAGGGACGCAAGTCTGATTTCCGTTCATGTATCATCATCATGACAAGTAATGCAGGCGCCCGTGATATGGAAAAACCTGGAATCGGATTTGGAACTGAAACTGCTGAAAGTGCAGAAGCTTCCCTTAAAGAAGCGGTTGACCGGGAATTCAGTCCGGAATTCCGAAACCGTCTGGACAGCATTATTCCGTTCGGGCACCTTGAACGCGATGTTGCCCGCATGGTATGCCAGAAAGAAATCAGAAAACTTTCAGAACGTATGGCTCTTCGCAAAGTTGAACTCAAGGTTCTTGATAAGACTGTAGATTTTATTACGGATGCAGGTTATTCCCGCGAGTTCGGTGCCAGAAATATGGCCAGAACTGTGGAAGACCTTATTGCAAATCCTCTTGTTGATGAAGT
>JAZLIM010000083.1:0-39117 GCA_045617385.1 Treponema sp. | reverse complement strand
GAGGCAATACCCGTTCCCATTCCGAACACGGAAGTCAAGCTCTCTTGCGCCGATGATACTGCTCTTTAGCGGGAAAGTAGGTAGCTGCCAGGCTTTTTTTTGTTTAAATCAGGCTGTCTTTTTCGACAGCCTTTTTTATTTTCTGTAGAATCCTTTCAGGATTTCGAAAGCGGGTTTTCTGTAAGTCTTTGTTTCGTTCAGAAGCCCTTTACGGTTATAGTATCCCTGAATTGAATTGGACCGGCGGGGACAACGGAAATCGTAAAGAATCCATGGGGTCATTCCTTTTACGTAAGGAATTTCTTTTAAAGTCTCTATCTGCTTTTCGTAGACGTAAGCCTGATATTCTTCAGTTCCTTTTACTCCTTCCCCGTGAAGTCCAGTAAGTGCATCTGCGCCGAACTCTGTGATTACTACAGGTTTGTCCGGATTACTGTTTTCCATTAAAGCGGGAAGGATTCGGAAATCAGGGCTGTACCAGCCGCAATATTCATTTACACCGATTATGTCCAGATATTCTGCAAGGCGGTCAGCGATTATATTTTTCTGACTGTCTACAAGACATGCGGCTGAAATCAGTCTTGAAGGATCTTCTTTCCGGGCTTTTTCAGCAAGCCTGCTCATGAAAGAAAGTCTTTCATCTGTATCTGCATTTTCATTCCCTACGGACCAGACTATTACGCTTGCGCGGTTATAATCCCGGGTAATGAGTTCCATAAGCTGGTTTTCGGCATCTGCATAAGTCTTTTCTCTTGTGAATTTTATAGCCCAGTAAACGGGAATTTCTTCCCATAGCATTATTCCTAATCTGTCTGCCAGCCGGGCCATTCTTTCAGAGTGAGGATAATTTGCAATTCTCATGAAATTGCAGCCCAGTTCTTTTGCTATTTTTATATTTTCTATACGTTCCTCATCTGTGAGGGCTTTGCCGTTTTCCACACTTTCTTCGTGGCAGCTGATTCCTTTAAGGAATATGGACTTTCCGTTAAGAAGAATTTCTCGTTCGGAAACCTTTATTTCCCGGAAGCCTACTTCATCACTTACAGAATCTGTTTCTGTTTCCAGTTGTACCTGGTAAAGCTTTGGGGTTTCCGGCGACCAGAGTTCAGGCTTTGCAGAAATGATGGTTTCTCCGAATCCCTTTACCAGGCGTATAGTTTCATGGATATTCAGCTCCGGAATGGAAACTCTGGCTGTTGAATCAGTTTGGGCAGAAAGCCTTACGGAACAGGCAATTTTTGAAAAAGTTCCGTCGGGAACAAGATTAATGCGGAAGTCTTTAATGAATACTTCCGGAACTCGAATAAGTTCTATGTCGCGGTAAACTCCTCCGTAGTTGAACCAGTCAGTATTTTCTGTAGGAACCTGTTCTGGCCGGCGGGTAGAGTCTGCACATATGATTACACGGTTTTCTTTTTTCAGTTTCCCGCTTATTTCAAAGCAGAACGGGGTAGAACCGCCGCGGTGAAGCCCAAGATATTCTCCGTTTAGGAATACACGGGCTATATAGTTTACAGCACCGATTTTCAGAAATACTTTTTCTCCCGGAATGGAATCAAAATGGAATTTTCTTGTAAAAACCATTGGGCCTTCGTAAAGAAGAAACTCTGGTTTTTCGGTGTTCCATACACAAGGGAGTTTCATAACCGGCCAGGAGTCAAAAGAGTAATCAACTGGCAAGGTGAATCCATTGGCATCTTTGTAGATTTCACGGAACCAGCGCTGACGAAGACAGGTGTCATACTGGTCAACTGCGTAGTTCCAGTCGCCGTTGAGGCTGATTTTTTCTCTTCCTGAATCAAATACAAGGTCTTCAGCTGTTGCTGAAAGAGTTTCATACTGAGCTGTGTAATCTTCAAGGTGGATATCTGAAAGGTATTTTTTAGGTTCTGCCATAACTCTTATCTCCATAAAGAAATATCTTTGCTTTTTTCAATTTCGTCTTCTACTGTATCTTCCAGAAGGGAAAAGAAATCAAGTCCGGTTCTTTTTTCAACTTCATCAACGGAAACGGCGAAATCCCAGAAAGTTTCTTCGCACTTCCGGTTTGGAATAATAAATCCAAGGGCTTTTGCGGAATTGCCGGATGGAGAAAGGAGCACTTTATAGTAGAATTCGGGAACGGAAACCTGGTTTTCTCCAATGGATTCATAATTTTCTGCAGGTTTTTCCAGAACCGGGCCGGTAACAACATAGACTTTTCCGTAAGAAGCAGCCCATTCCCGTACTTGGCCTTCCAGGTACTGCCAGATTTCCCGGTTAAGGCCCGGAGCCTGAGGACTCATGTTGCTCATGAAGAAAGATTCGCTCATGGCTTCTTCGGAAAAAGAAAAGTCTGCTGCTGGGGCAAGATGTCCGCGGTCATAACCGCTTTTTTTGTAATCTGCCGGAGTTGCGGAACCGGTTATGATTTCAGGATCTGCGCGGAAATTGTTTCCGCGGGTAGCATTTTTTACAAGTTCTTCCTTTTCAAGGCAGTAAGCGGCCCATTCCGCCTGCTCATAACTTTCCCGGTAACATACAGAATAATTTGCGAATTTCCGGATCTGATGGTCTTTTGCCAGGCCGGAAGGTGAAGCTTTACAGACCGGCAGTTCCAGATTCTGTGGAAAAGAAACTGCTTTGGGACCAGATGAAACAGGAGCTTCTTCCGCTTCAGGTTTATCTTCTTTTTCAGGAAGAACCTGATTCAGTACGTCCTGGGTAATCCGGCTTATGTTTTCTTTAGCCTCATGGACGCTTTCCGTAGTACTGTTATGGATATTGTTTTTCTGGGCAATGTAATCAACTGCAAAAATGAGAATTACAACAACCAGAAGAGAAAGGAGTAATCTGAATAAGAATGGAATTTTCTGTTTTTTCTTGGCCATAATCGAATTATACCATAATCCGAAAAAATCCTTATGGAAAAAAAACGTTTAACTTAATATAAATGAATTATGAACAAGACTATTTTGAATCCTATTCTTCCGGGCTTTTATCCGGATCCAACAGCATGCTGTGTTGATGGTGTTTACTACGTTGTAAACTCTTCTTTTGTATATTTCCCTGGTCTTCCTGTTTTCAAAAGTACTGACCTTTGCAACTGGGAACAGATTGGTAACGTAATCGACCGTCCTGAACAGATGACATTCCTGAATCAGAGTACAAGCCGCGGACTTTTTGCTCCTTGTATCCGTTATTCAAACGGAACCTTCTATTGTATCTGTACTAACGTTGATGATGGCGGAAACTTCTTTGTGACTGCAAAAGATCCTGCAGGTCCATGGTCAAATCCTGTATTCATGCCTAAAGCAGACGGAATCGACCCTTCATTCTTCTTTGATGATGACGGTACCTGCTGGTATGTAGGAACTCATCCGGCTCCTGAAGGCTGCAAATATAACGGAAACTGGGAAATCTATATCCAGAAAGTCAACCTTGAAAACGGCGACCTTCTTGGTGAACCAAAAGGAATCTGGCGTGGAGCTCTTAAAGACTGTATCTGGCCTGAAGGTCCTCATATCTACAAGATCAACGGATGGTATTACCTTCTTCACGCAGAAGGCGGTACAGGTCCTGAACATGCTGTAATGGTTGCCCGCACAAAATCTCTGGATGAACCATTTGTTGGAAAACCTGCAAACCCTATTCTTACACACCGTCATCTTGGTATGGGTGCCGACATTGTTTATGTTGGACACGCTGATCTTTTCCAGGATAAGAACGGAAAATGGTGGCTGGTTCTTCTGGCAAGCCGTCCTTACTCAAACGACGGAAACCGTCCACGTTTCTGCAATATGGGACGTGAAACTTTCATGGTTCCTGTTATGTGGGAAGATGAATGGCCATGGGCAAGCTGGCAGACTGGCCTTGTTGAAAAAGAATACGACACAGACGGAAACGTTCTGCGCCGCTATAACGCAAAGGAAGAAAAACAGATTCCTGCCCGCAAAACTGTGTTCAGCGGAGAGCTGGCTTACGAATGGATTTCACTTCGTTCCAGAAATCCTGAAAAAGTATTCGTAAAAGACGGAAAACTGAATCTGAAAGGCGCTGAAAGTCTTGGAAGCCTTGGTGAAGCAAGCTTTGTTGCCCGCCGCCAGATTGACTTTTCGTACGAAGCAACTGCCGTAATGGACGCTGAACTTCCAAATGACGGAAATGCAGCAGGGCTCAGCTGTTTCCAGAACGAAAACTTCTATTACAACCTTCAGGTTGCAAACAAAGGCGGAAAGCTTGTGGTTCAGGTTCTTATGCGCAAGGACGGAAAGGATGAAGTTCTTGCAGAAAAACCACTCCCACTGGTTTCGAAAGAATCATCTGAAAGCCTTCCTGCACCAACAGAAGTTGCCGGATTCAGTCTCTGTGTAAAACAGACTCTGCAGAATCTGAACTTCTACTGCAACGGAGAACTGCTCCTGGAAAACGCAGACGCAACATTCCTTTCGGTAGAAAAAGCCGGTGGATTTGTAGGAACAGTAATCGGAATGTTTGCTTCTGGTGAAGGGGCAGATGCCGGATTCCAGTCATTCGAAATGTAAGTTTCTTAAATATTCTGAAAAAGCATTCTCACCAGAGAATGCTTTTTTTTGTTTTAAAGAAGATTAAAGTCATTCTATTTAGACATTTTTTTTGAATGACTTTATAATAAAGAGATACAATAAAAACAGGAGTTCATAATGAAAAAATTAATTGAAATCTGGAATAAACCGAGTCTTGTTCTGAAAATTGTGGTTGGACTTGTTATCGGTTGTTTACTTGGTATTTTCCTTCCTCAGGCAAAGTTTATTGGCGGATTTGGAACACTTTTCGTTGGTGCCCTTAAAAGCGTTGCACCTATTCTGGTTTTCTTTCTGGTAATGTCTTCTCTTGCCAATGCAACCTTTACTGACAAAAAGAAATTCGGAACAGTGATTTTCCTTTATCTTTTTTCAACTTGTCTTGCTGCAATCTGTGCAGTTTTTGCGGCAAAAATTTTTCCTGTTACAATTGTTCTTGCTGAGAGTACAGAAGAACTTTCAGCTCCTAGTGGAATCGGAGAGGTTTTAAGAAATCTTCTTCTGAATATAGTTTCAAATCCTGTAGCAGCTCTTGCAAACGGAAATTATCTGGCAATTCTTTTCTGGTCAATCTGTCTTGGACTTGGGCTCAAATCAATTGATTCAGACCATGGAAAAGAATCAATGAAGATTCTTTCAGAAGCAATTACAAAAATAGTCCGTGGAATTATTTCCTTTGCTCCTTTCGGAATTATGGGAATTGTTTTTGAAACTGTAAGCACAAACGGGCTTTCAATTTTCACAAGCTATGGAAAACTGATTCTCCTTCTGGTAGGAACAATGCTTTTCACAGCTCTCATCGTGAACCCGATAATTGTTGCAGTCTGTCTCCGTCACAATCCTTACAAACTGGTTTTCAAATGTCTCAAAGAAAGCGGAATTACAGCTTTCTTTACCCGCAGTTCTGCTGCAAATATTCCTGTGAACATGGATCTTTGTGAACGTCTCGGACTGAACAGAGAACTCTATTCAGTTTCCCTTCCACTTGGAGCCACAATCAACATGGACGGTGCCGCTTCTGTAATTACAATCATGTCTCTTACAGCAGCAACTACACTTGGAATCCACGTTGATATTCCTACAGCAATTCTTCTGAGTTTTATTTCAACTCTTGGTGCATGTGGTGCTTCGGGAGTTGCCGGCGGTTCACTCCTTCTGATCCCTATGGCATGTTCTCTTCTTGGAATTCCTCAGGATGTGGCAATGCAGGTTGTTTCTGTAGGTTTCATCATCGGAGTAATCCAGGATTCTGTAGAAACTGCTCTTAATTCTTCAGGCGACGTTATTTTTGCCGCAACTGCTGAATTCATGCAGTGGAAGAAAGAAGGCAAAGAGCTTCCAATATAACAGGAAATCCGAAGAATGAACAAAAAGACTTTTCTGATTCTTGCCGGGCTGATCCTTCTGGCTTCCTGCCGGACTGTTCAGCCTGCAGGAAAGACAAATCCTGTTTACGTAACAAATACAAAAAAGATTTATATTCTCCCGACTGCCTGTATTGAGGTACCTGTAGACTGCATGCAGCTTGTATCTGGAAAATTCGGTGACCAGACATTCACTCTTATGGGGCTTCTGGTAGCCGACGAAAATGAAGTTTCTCTTTCTCTGTTCAATGATTTCGGAACAGATATGGGAACTCTTTTCTATGACGGTTTTACTGCGGGTTTCGATTCCCCGGTTTTCCCTCCGGAACTTAAGGCGGAATATCTTATAAACGATCTCCAGTGCGCTTATTATAAACCGGATGCTCTTTCGGATAATTTTGCAAAAAGCGGACTGACTTTTACAGTTGAAAAGAATGACTCAAAAGAAGTGCGGAAGATTTTCAGCGGAAAGAAGCTCATCTCCGAAATTACCAGAATGGAAGGATCAGCAAAAGTGGTAAACCATCTCCGGGGCTACCAGTATGAACTGGTTGATGCCGAGGAATAAGTGATGAAAAACAGAATTCTTGCAGTTTTCCTTTTCCTTATGGGAGTGACAGGTTTCGCAGGGGAATATGTTGATTTTTCTATTACTCCGGAAGTGGGCGTAATCAACGGTGAGATTAACGAATATGTTTTTCAGACCGGATCAGACTCCTATACAATGAGCCGCCTGGACTGGGACTTAAAGGATATAATTTATAACGGGGTGAAACTGAATCTTTCGGTCTGTGACAGATTCTGGATTTCAGCAGACGGTAAATTTGCTGTTCCCCAGTCAACTGGAAATATGCAGGACTATGACTGGCTTGGTGCAGATCATAGCCGGAACACCCACTATTCAATTCATGACAACTATCTGAGTCAGTTTTTTATATTGAGAGCTTCTGCAGGATGGAAATTTCACCCGACAGAACAACTTGAAGTAGTTCCTTTTGCTGCAGTAAAAACAGAAGTTTTTGACTTTGATGGAACAGACGGTTATACCCAGTATGCAACTGATAATCCCGGGGTGCAATACTGGAACGAAGATCTTCCACACAAAGCTATGTCCGGGAAAGTTATTTCTTACAAACAGGAACGAATATTTTATAATCTGGGCTTGAAGGTGATTTTAAAACCTTCAGAGTCGGTAGATATCTCTTTCCGTTCTGATCTTTCTGTATATGCAGAGCTTGCAGGTTTAGATAACCATTGGACAAAATCAATGGATTACTATGACCTTATGTCGAATTCAGGTTTCTGCAATATAGAATTTGAATCCGAAATATTATGGAATCTTAATCATCATAATCAGGTAGGACTGAATCTGGGCTGCCAGGTGGTTCCAATCACAAAGGGAGAGTCTTACCAGAAATCAAAAAATTCTTCATTATGGAACGGCCCTTATGGCGCTGGCGGTGGAGGTGGAAGCTTCATCACTTCCGTTTCCCTTTTCTATACCCTTACTTTCTAGAATTCAGGAATATCCCGGAGTTTTGAATATTTGGCATCCTTCTGGTGAATGTTAGGACGGAGGCCAAGTATGCGCTCATTTTCGGCCTGAAGCTGGAACTTAATCATAGCCTTGAAGGCATTCATCATAGGCTCAGGATCAACATTCATTCCCGTTATATTGTTTTCCTGAAATTCTTTTATGAGATAATAACAGCTTTCGATTGTAGAAATATATTCCGGCTCAGGTTCCTTTTTGAAAGTATAGATGCTCCGGTAATCTCCATAGAAAGAAAGGCGTGGCAGTTCAAGCAGAAAAGGATTCTGCTTGATCATTTTCTTGGCGCACCACCATGTTGAGTCCAGAATAATCGGCATGGGAATGCGTCCGTTCAGTTCTTCCTTGAATCCTTCTTTTTTAGCGTTCCATGCTTCAGGGCCTGGAAACATCATCATAGGAAAATATCTGTTATCGTGGAGAAGGGACTGAAGCCGTTCGTTTTTTGAAAAATCCAGCCCCATAATGATTTCGGAATTTGTAAGGGATGCCGTAGCAATTCGACCGGTGCCGGTGCGGTTTTTCTTAGCTTCCTTTGGGTGCATAAGAAGAACGAATTTTATTCCGGGATCCATCTCTTTGATGTGTTCGCAAAGACAGCATGCTTTTGGTTTGAAACAGCGGTAACAGAAATCAGCCATAAAAAGAGTTTAACGGATTTTCAATAAAGGGGACAGTAAGAAGAAAAAAAACTTCATATATGATACACTTTCAGAACTATGGCATTTGTACAGTTTTCAAAAGTGTCACTGGCGTTCGGTGACAGAGACATCTTAAAAGAGGTTTCAGTAAATCTTCAGGCAGGAACAAAGGCTGCACTGACAGGGGCAAACGGAACCGGAAAATCTACTCTTATCAAAGTTATGGCAGGACTGGTTCAGCCTGATTCCGGAAATCGTGTTGCCCAGAAAGATGCCCGTATTGCATATCTGCCTCAGAGCGGACTTACTCACCGTGGTTCCACCCTTATGGAAGAAGTGGACAAGGCTTTTCAGTTCGGCTACGAAATGCAGGAAAAAATTGATGAACTTGGAGAACGCTTAAAAACAAATGCCAGTGATTCAATCATTGAAGAACAGTCACGCCTGATTCAGGCACTGGATGATTCCGGATGGCACCGCCGTACCGCAACTGCCGAAAGTGTTCTGATCGGTCTTGGTTTCACACGGGAAGATTTTACCCGCAATACAGAAGAATTTTCCGGCGGCTGGCAGATGCGTATTGCTCTGGCAAAGTCACTGGTACAGAATCCGGATATCCTCCTTCTGGACGAACCTACAAACTACCTGGATCTGGAAGCCCGCAACTGGCTTGAAGGATTCCTTAAGGATTTCCATGGCGGTTTCCTTCTTGTTTCGCATGACCGCTATTTTCTTGACGTAACTATCAACGAAGTCTACGAACTTTTCAACGGAGAACTCAAGCAGTACAGCGGAAACTTTACTCATTACGAAAAAGTACGCGAACAGGAACTTGCTACCCTGATGCATGAATACGAAAAGCAGCAGGAAGAAATTGCGCATCTTCAGGAATTTATTGACCGCTTCCGTTACAAGGCTACAAAGGCGGTGGCTGCCCAGGAAAGAATCAAAATGCTTGATAAAATCCTGGAACACAAAATCGAAATTCCGGAATCCCTTAAGAAGATTCATTTTAAATTTCCACCGGCTCCTCATGCGGGCCGTCTTGTTCTGAGACTGAACGGAATTACAAAATCTTACGACGGAAGCGACAATGTTCTGGACAAACTGGATCTGGTTCTTGAAAACGGTGAACGTCTTGTTGTTGCAGGTCGTAACGGGGCTGGTAAGTCTACTCTCCTCAGAATCATTGCAGGACAGGATACAAACTTTACAGGTGAAATAGTTCCAGGGGCTGGTGTTCAGATGGGATACTTCAGCCAGGATAATGCTGAAACAATCAAAGGCAGCCAGACAATTCTTGAATACCTTGAAAGCGAAGCTCCTCTTGAACTGATCCCAAAACTCCGCGATATGCTTGGTGCGTTCCTTTTCCGAGGTGACGATGTTTATAAGCCGCTGGATGTTCTTTCCGGTGGAGAAAAGAGCCGTGTTGCTCTGCTTCTGCTTCTCTTAAAGCCAATCAATCTGCTTATTCTTGACGAACCTACAAACCATCTGGATATGCACTCAAAAGATGTGCTGCTCCAGGCTATGATGGACTTTGGCGGAACTGTAATCTTTGTTTCCCATGACCGCGGATTCATTGAAGGAGCTGCTACAAAAGTTCTGGAACTGAAGCACGGAGAATACAAATATTTCCCTGGGGACTACAAGTATTACCTTGAACAGATTGAAAAGCAGGAAGGGGAAGGCCTTCCCCTGGCTTCAGCCAAGGTGGTTTCGGCAGGCTCAACCACCATGTCTTCCGCCACCCCTTCTGCGGGCTCAGACGCCGCCCGCAACGCCGGCTCAGGTTCAGCTGCTTCCGGAGGAGCACAGCTTTCCTGGGAAGAACAGAAAAAACTGGAAGCTGCAAGACGCAAGAAAGAAAAAGCCCTTGCGGAATGTGAAAATAAAATTGCAGAGCTTGAAGAAAAGAAAGCTGAATATGAAGCACAGATGGGGAACCCTGAAGTGTATTCAAACGGTGAAAAGGCAAAAGCCGTTCAGGCAAAGATTGAAGAGCTGGCTTCCCAGATTTCTGAATGGGAAGAAAAGTGGGCAGAGCTTGCTGAGTAGAAATCAGACCAGGGCTTTGGAAAGCAGGCTTACCGTTTGAGGAATCTCCTGGCGTGAGAGTCCCGAATAGTTGATTACCAGAGTTCTGGAATCAGCAGCAGAAGCCTGTGCTGAGTAGAAAAAGTCTGAAAGAAGACTTACCGAAATGCCCTGACTCCGGAGACGTTCCTTCAGTTCATCTCCCGAAAAATCCGAATCAACTTTAAGAAGAAAATGAAGACCGGAATCCTTCTCCAGGATTTCGGTTTTTTCTTTTAACGGTGAATGCTGGATCTGGTAAATGAGATCATTTCTGAGATTCCTGTAAAAATTCTTCATGCGGCTTATATGGCGGGCAAAAGTTCCTTCTGATATGAATTGTGCCAGTGTGTACTGTTCAAAGGAACTTACAGTGCAGGAAGAAAAACCGAGACGTTCATTAAAAACGGAAACAAGTCTTTCAGGAATAACCATGTAGCTGATACGGAAAGAAGGAGAAAGAGTCTTCGAAAAGGTGTTGATGTAAATTACGTTCTGTTTCCGTGCCCTGCAGAAAAGAGGTGGAAGAGGCTTACCGCGAAAACGGAATTCTGAATCAAAATCGTCTTCAATAATAAAACGGTCTTCCTTCTGGTCTGCCCAGGAAAGAAGTTCCATACGCCGTTTAACGGGCATTACAATTCCTGTAGGAAAGTGATGGTTCGGGGTAACGTGAACTACACCTGCTTTTGACTGAACCAGAAGCGGAATGCGGATTCCCGTTTCATCAATATCTACAGGTTTTACCTTTGCCCCGTTCATGTCCAGTGTAAGGCTGATTTTCCGGTATCCCGGGTTTTCAACCGCATAAGGCGTGCTGTTTCCAAGGAGGCGGATAATGTAGCTGTAAAGAACTTCTGTTCCCGAACCAATGATTATCTGTTCGGGGCGGACTGAAAATCCGCGGAAGTTTCTTAAGTGATCTGCAAGGGCGGTGCGAAGAATCATTGCGCCCTGGACCGGCTGGCGTTTCAGAAGGTCTGCGTGGGGCGCATTCAGGACACGGCGGGAGATCTTGTTCCACGTGGAGAAAGGGAAAGTCTCATAGTTTGCAGAGTTGGAGGTCAGGTCGCAGAGAATTTTATGTTCCGGGGCTTCTGCGGAAGGCGCAGAGGGGACAGACCCCATGTTGCCCATGTTGCCCTGAACAGGTTCAGTGAAAAGTTTTGGGGTGGAGGGAGATGTATTGAACGATGCTGTCTGTTCCGGAAGATCGGTTACGAAAAACCCACGCTTTTCCACCGAATAAATGTAGCCTTCTGAAATCAGTTCCCCGTAGGCATTCTGAACTGTAATTACACTTATTCCAAGATGCTCTGCCAGTTCCCGTTTGGAAGGCAGCTTTTCGTTGGCATGAAGAATGCCGCCGGTAATCTGACTCCTTATGGTTTCTGTCAGATAATCGCACAACGAGAGGTTTCCTTTCTGTGAAAAGTCGCAGGTAAACATGGTTAAAACTGGATATATGAAAATATACTAAAAGTGAATATATGAATAATATCAGAAATTCGTAGAATGTAAACCATGAAAACTAAAAACGTTATTTTTGCAGTGTTTGCTGCGTCATGTATTTTTTTATTGAACGGCTGTTCTTCAAAGAAAGCCGGAAAGGTTCTTCATGTTTATTCAATTATTCATGAAGAAGAAACAGAAGCTCTCTGCAATCTTTTTACCGAAAAAACCGGAATCAAGGTTGAGTATCTTCGTGCAACTACCGGGGAACTTGTAAACAGAATCATCTCTGAAAAAAAAGATCCTCTGGCAGATGTACTCCTTGGCGGCGCTACGAACTATCACATCAATCTTTCAAAGGAAGGTTGTCTTGAAGCTTATGAATCGCCTGTTTCAAAGGGCTTCCCTGAATATGCTAAAAGTTCCGACAGCACATGGACAGGTTTCTGTGTTCTGACTCTTGGAATCGGAATTAACAATGCAAGATTTCAAGAGAAATTTCCGGGCGTTGAATATCCTGCTTCGTGGGAAGATCTTCTGAATCCGGTATTCAAGAACGAAATCGTAATGACTAATCCTGCTGCCTCTTCAACAGCTTATCTTTTTGTTCAGAACCAGCTTCAGCGCCTTGGCTGGGATGAAGGCTGGGAATACCTTACAAAGCTTTCTCAGCTGGTGGGACAGTTCCCGGATTCAGGAAGCGCTCCACCAAAACTTATCGGAACCGGTGAATATGCTGTTGGTATTGCTTACCTTCATGCTCTTTCAAAATACAATTCACAGGGATTCGATATCCGTCTTGTAGCTCCAAAGGATTCTGTTGGAGACGTAGACTGTATCTCTATCATGAAGAATTCAAAGAACCTTGACGCTGCCCGTAAGTTTGTTGATTTCATTCTTTCGGCAGAAGCAGAAACTCTTATGTCTTCAATCGATTTTACTATTCCGGTAAACAGCGAAGCTAAGGCTCCTGCAGGAGCAATCCCGGTTTCAGAAATCAGTCTCATTGATTACGATGCAGCAAAAGCCAGTGCTCAGAAGGATGAAGTTATTTCCAGATGGACAGAAATCGTCAGATAGGAAAGGGGAGAACCGGGCTGACTCTGCTCTGGTTTTCTGCCGTCCTTTTTCTTACAGCTTTTATTCTCTTTCCACTGTTCTGCGTTTTTGCAAAGGTTTCACTGAGTACACTGAAGTCTGTATTCAGTCAGGAAAGATTCCGGAAAACTTTGTTGAACACTTTCGTTGAATGCTTGTGTTCAACAGGGCTTTCAGTTCTTATGGGATACCTTTACGCCTACGCGGTTGTATTCGGAAGAATTCCGTTCAGAAAGTTTTTTGCTTCCCTTCCGGTACTGCATCTTGTAACACCGCCTTTTGTTGGAGGTCTTGCCTTTATTCTTCTTCTTGGCCGCCAGGGCCTGATTACAAAAACAGTACTGCATCTGGATGTATCACTGTATGGGTTTCCGGGACTTCTTATTGCACAGAGTCTCTGTTTCTTTCCTTTGGCATATCTTATCCTTAAGGAAAGTTTTGAATCTCTGAACAGGAATCTCCTTGAAGGTGCAGTCAGTCTTGGGGCCTCCAGACTGAAGGTATTCACCCGTGTGGTTTTCCCTCTTACGTTTCCGGCTCTCCTGACCAGTTTCCTTTTTATTGCAGTTTCTGTTCTCAGTGATTTTGGAAACCCTATGCTGGTTGGAGGAAGATTCAAGGTGCTTTCTGTTGAAATCTATACCCAGCTTACAGGCTGGATGAATGCAGGTACCAGTGCAACTTTGGGATTAATACTCCTTGTTCCTTCTCTGGCACTTTTCTTCCTGCAGAACAGGCTTTATAAAAAACAGTCAAAGACTGCAGTTTCCGGTGGGAAAGGGGGAACTGTAAATATCGTTTCTGCTCTGTCGTCATCAGGAAAGAAAAGCGGATATGTGGAAGAACCGGTATTCAGAAATTCGGTTTTTATTGATGTGCTTCTTTTCTGCTTTGTAGCGTTTGTAGCGCTTGCTGTAATTCTTCAGTTCGCTTCAATTGTAGCCGGAAGTTTCCAGAAACTCTGGGGAATAGACAGAACATTTACGTGGGCTCATCTTTCGGCCACACTGAAATACGGGAAGGATTTTTTGAACACGATTTTCTTTGCTTTCACGGCTTCCTGTCTTTCTGTAATCATTGCGGCTTTTGTTTCATTCTGTGTACACCGAACCGGAAATGATCTTGCTTTGCGAAATGCCTGTGACCATCTGATTCAGATTCCGTCTGCAATTCCCGGATCCCTTTTCGGCCTTGCCCTTTCGCTTGGTGCAAACCTTCTTGGAATCAGGGCACCGCATTTTCTGATTCTTATGGCAATAACGGTTTCCTTCATGCCTTTTTCATACAGGATTGTTACTTCTGCGTTTCTGAGAATCAGACCGACTATGGACGAAGGTGCTATGAGTCTTGGTGCCGGACCTCTTAAAGTTTTTGTGCGGATTCTTGTGCCCCTGATCCGTGAAGGAATCTCAGGCGGATGGACATATAACTTTGCACGCGGAGTGGGAACTTTAAGTGCAGTTATTTTTCTTGTAAGTTTCAATACACCCCTTTGTTCTGTACGCATTCTGAATCTTGCGGAACAGGGGGACTGGGGCAGGGCCGCTGCCATGGCTATGGAACTGACAATACTTACCTTTGTGATTATTCTTGTGGGTAAAACTATATGGAAAGAAAAGAAATTTTAAAGCTTGAAAACATCTCTTTTTCTTACGGAAAAACTTCCGTTCTTGAATCTTTTTCACTGGCTGTGGAACAGGGAAGCTTCACAACTCTCCTCGGGCCTTCCGGCTGCGGAAAGACAACTCTGCTCAGAATTATTGCAGGCTTTCTGAAGCCTTCTTCCGGCCGGGTAATCATAAACGGCAACGACATAACTGAAGTGCCGGTGGAAAAACGGCCTGTTGGTTTTGTTTTCCAGGATTACGCACTTTTCCCTCATATGACCGTAAAAGAAAACATGCTCTTTGGATTTTCCGGGAAAGACAAAAAGAATCATCTGGAAGAACTTGAAAGAACTGCAGAGTCTCTGGAAATCTCAGATCTGCTTTCAAGATATCCTCACGAACTTTCCGGTGGCCAGCAGCAGAGAGTGGCTCTTGGCCGGACTCTTATGCTGAAACCCGAAATCATCCTTATGGATGAACCGCTTTCGTCTCTTGATGCAGGCCTTCGACTGAAGGTGCGGGAAGAGCTTATGGAAATCCAGAAGAAAATCGGGGTGACTACAGTTTACGTTACTCACGATCGGGAAGAAGCCCTTTCCCTTTCTACGAAAATTGCGGTAATCAAAAACGGCATGCTTTTTCAGTACGATTCCCCGGAAGAGGTTTATTTCCATCCTGCAGGAAAGGAATGTGCGGCTCTGACCGGTATGGCAAATTCCTTGTGCCTTGACGGAACGGAAGTGATTTTCCGGCCCGAATGGGTTTCTTTTACGGAGAACGAAAACGAAAGCCTCATGACGGGCAAAATCATCTCTTCTGTTTTTCTTGGGGCCGTAACCCGTTACAAAATTGAAACTGAAAGTGGTCTCATTACTGTAGATTCCTTTGACGGAACAAGAAAAATGCCGGGAGAACAGGTATTCCTCAAAGTAAACCGGAAGCTGCAGTTTGCTTTATAAAAATAGTGATTTTCGTTAAACTGAAGGAATGAGAAAATCACTTTTTGTTTGTGCTGTTCTTTCTGCAGCTTTATTGTTTGTTTCATGCAAAGACAAGATCATGGGGTACAGTGTTGTCCTCTGGAATCTTCCGGAACAGCAGATTTCCGCCGGTGAAGTTGTTCCAGTTTATATCAAATCAAATATTTCACACGTTTATGTAGCAGGTCTTTCTGACGATGCAAAATTCGAAGTTCCTCTCTGGCAGATGACGGAACCTGAAAAGAAAAAGGCTGCACAGAAAACAGCAGAAAAATACAGTGAATACGCCCACATTTATGCCAGCGCAAAAATTGACGGTCTTCCTGTTCGTGCACAGACTGTAAATACTGCAAAACAGGTATACCGTCTTCGCAAAGGCGAAGTGATCAAGATTCTTTACAAGGGTAAAGGTCAGGCTGTTATGGCCGGAAAGAAACCTCTGGAAGGGGACTGGCTCCGCGTTCTTACAGATGACGGAACTTTGGGATGGTGTTTCTCTTATAATCTGGCCCTGTTTGAAACTGACCGGAATGGAGACCGCATTGGCGGCGAACAGATTGTTGAAGAAGAAAAAGAAGATGAAGCATTCCGTAATGTGGTTCAGACTGTATGGTACCCTGATTATTTCAGAACTCTCATTGACAGCGGAAACTATGATCTGAACAGGCTGAATACAAACTTCCGGTTTACGATTGACGAAGAAAACAACAAGGTTACGCTTAATGTTTCGGGTGTTCATGAAGCCTGGGACTACGACGGATACAAGAAAACGGGAGACAGGGAATATACTCTCAAAGGAATTCCTGTTGTGGTTTATTACAAATCTTCAGGCTTTATTGTTGTTCGTTATACCGGTGAAAGCGGAAAACCTCAGGATATCAATCTTGTGGCTATTTCTGCAAACATCAGTGATCTTGTTGCAGCTGAAAAGACACGCCGTTCCGAAGCCTATGCCGCTATCTGTGAACACGGAACAACATTCAAGAGTTCATCATTCGGTACGCTGGTTCTGAATGCCGACGGTTCGTTCCGCTGGAGCGGAAACAAACAGCTTGTAAACCAGGGCGTTATTTCTGCTTCTGCCAAGAACGGCGGAACTGCAGGTGTAAAATTCTCAATTTCAAGAAAGCTTTCTGCCGACTATGACGGTGTTCTGACTTTCAGATTTGACGGAATGACAAATGAAGTAAACTTCCTCTACAAGTTTGAAGACGGAGCTATCCGCCTTGAAGATGCTACAAATGCCGGAATTGACGGAAACATGGTGGTTTCAAGAGGAAGCGGGGCCATGAAGATTTACTTTGCTGCCCAATAAAATTGATAAGGATTTAGATATGAATAATAGAAGAATTGTAGTTACAGGTCTTGGTTGTGTTACCCCTTGTGGTAATAATGTTTCAGAAACATGGGATAACGTAAAGAACGGTGTAAGCGGAATCGACAGAATTACACTTTTTGATGCCTCAAATCATACTGTTCAGATTGCCGGTGAAGTAAAAGGTTTCTCTCTTGATAAATATGAACTGGACCGTAAGCTTGTGCGCAAAATGGCACGTGCAACAAAAATGCTTGTAGGCGCCAGCCTTGAAGCTGTGGAAGATGCAGGATATTCACGTGAAGACTTTGGAAAGACCAAGTGCGGTATGGTAACCGGTATTGGAATCGGAACAAACGAAGCATGTGAAGAAGCTTACAAGAAGTTCTTTGATCCTGCATTCGGAGTGAACCGTGTTCCTCCAATGTCAGCTCCAATGATCATCAACAATGAAGCTCCTGCCAACGTTAGTATTCTTCTTGGAATCCACGGACCTGTTTATACTCTTTCAACAGCCTGTGCGTCAGGAACTGATGCTGTAGGGCTTTCATGTGACCTTATCAGAAGCGGCCGCCTTGATGTTTGTCTTGCAAGCGGCGCCGATGCAAACATTACCGGAATGAACGTAAGTTCCTATGCTATTCTTCAGGCTCTTACACCGAACTTCAACGATAATCCTAAGGCTGCATGCCGTCCTTTTGACAGAGACCGTTCGGGCTTTGTAATGGGCGAAGGGGCTGCAGTTCTTGTTCTTGAAGAATATGAACACGCAAAGGCACGTGGGGCCCGTATTTATGCAGAAGTAGCCGGATGTGCTTCAACTTCGGATGCATACCACATTACTGCACCTTGCGAAGACGGACACTGGGGTGCAGAAGCCCTTAAGATGGCAATGGAAGAAGCTGGTCTTAAGCCGGAAGATATTCAGTATTACAATGCTCACGGAACTTCTACTTCCGCAAACGATACTTCAGAAACAAAGCTTATCAAGAGTGTGTTCGGTGAATATGCAAAGAAACTTCACGTTTCTTCTACAAAAAGCGAAACCGGGCACATGATTGGTGCCGCAGGAGCAATCGAAGCTTTGATCTGTGTTAAGGCAATTCAGGAAGGATTTGTTCCGCCTACAATCAATCTGGAAAATCCTGATCTTGAACACGGATGTGACCTGGACTACACACCAAACAAGGGAGTTCAGTGTGAAATCAATGCGGCAGCCAGTGTTTCTTTGGGATTCGGCGGACATAACGGTGCCGTTATTCTTAAGAAGATCTAGTTCTTCCGTTCCCGCAGAATAAAGTCTTTATAACCGGCCGCGCGGAGTTTTTCCTGCGTGGCCGTTACTTTTTCACTTGAAATCTGGCTCACCACAACACGGACTGTCCCGCTTTTTGTAGTCTGAAGAACGATTTTCTTGAAGCCCTGCTTTGAAAGTTTTTTAGCCAGGGCTACAGCATTTTCCTTTTTGCTGAATGATGCAACCTGAATGTCCCAGAGTTTTCCAGGGGGAACGGGCTTGTTTGTCTGAACCGGAGCATTCCCTGAAGATGCAGACCCGCTTGAACTGCCGGTGTTTCCCGTAATCTTCTGCATGATTTTCTTTGCGCTTGCGGCAGTATCCCGCGAAAGCTTTGTGTCAGGCCCCATCTTTACGATTTCAAGTTTTACCTGGGCAAGCCCCGATTTTGTCATTCCAAGATCAATTGCCGCCTGTGTTGAAAGATCCACTTCACGGCCCTGAACAAAAGGCCCGCGGTCATTTACCCGGACCTCCACGGTTTTTCCGTTTGCCAGGTTTGTTACTTTCAGGATTGTATTGAAAGGCAGTTCCTTGTTGGCGCAGGTATAGTCGTACATGTTGAATTTTTCACCGTTTGAAGTCTTTTTGCCATGAAAATCTTTCCCGTAAAAGGAAGCGGTAGCCTTTGATTTGTATACTTCCAGAGAAAACAGCTGGATTGTAACCAGTACAGAAAGAGCCAGAATTGCGAGGAATTTGCGAAAAACAGTCATATTTCATTATCGGCGGAAATTTTATGAGACTACTCGAAAAAATCGGTTATTATCGCTATAATTCTGCCATCGGATTCCTGTTTTTAGCGAGAGAGCGGAAGGAAACCGTTTCAAGGAGTTACCAGATGGGCGGATTATTTGGAGTAGCATCAAAAGAAGATTGTTCATTGGATTTGTTTTTCGGTGTAGATTATCATTCTCACCTTGGAACAAAAAAAGGCGGACTTGCAGTCCTTACAAAAGAGGGCACTTTCAACCGTTCTATTCACAATATCCAGAACTCTCCGTTCCGTACAAAGTTTGAATCTGATATCGAAGACATGCATGGAAATATCGGAATCGGTTGTATCAGTGACTACGAAGCACAGCCACTTCTGGTTCATTCACATCTTGGAAGTTTTGCAATTACAACTGTAGGTATTGTAAACAACAAGGCAGAACTGGTTAAGGAAGTTCTTAGCGAAGGAAACACACACTTCCTGGAAATGAGCGGTGGCGAAATCAATCAGACTGAACTTATCGTTGCCCTCATCAACAAGAAAGATTCTATTCTGGAAGGTCTTAAGTTTGTTCAGCAGACAATCAAAGGATCAATTACAATTCTGATTCTTACAAAGGAAGGAATCTTTGCTTCCCGCGACAGACTCGGACGTACTCCACTTCAGATCGGGCACAAAGACGGTGCCTACTGTATCTCATTCGAAAATCATGCTTACAAGAATCTTGGTTATACTGATTTCCATGAACTGGGACCAAACGAAATTGACTTCATTACAGCCGATAAAGTAGAAACTCTTCAGAAGCCAGGAAACGAAATGAAGATCTGTACCTTCCTGTGGATTTACTACGGATATCCTACAGCAAGTTACGAAGGCGTAAATGTTGAAGAAATGCGTTACAACTGCGGTAAGTTCCTTGCACGCCGTGATATGAAGGAATCAAACATTCAGATTGACTCCGTTGCCGGTGTTCCTGATTCAGGAACTGCACATGCCATCGGTTATGCTAACGAATCCGGAGTTCCTTTCCAGAGACCATTCATCAAATATACTCCAACATGGCCACGTTCTTTCATGCCTGTAAACCAGGCTCAGAGAAATCTGGTTGCACATATGAAGCTTATTCCTGTTCCAACACTGATTAAGGATAAGTCTCTGCTTCTTATTGATGATTCAATTGTTCGCGGAACACAGCTTCGTGAAACAACAGACTTCCTGTACCAGAGCGGTGCAAAGGAAGTTCATATCCGTCCGGCTTGTCCTCCACTTGTATATGGCTGTAAATACCTGAATTTCAGCCGTTCAAATTCTGAAATGGATCTGATTACACGCCGTATTATCCGTGATAAAGAAGGGGAGAATGTTTCTGCCGACGTTCTCAAGCAGTACACAGATCCTGACAATCCAAAATATAAGGAAATGCTTGAAGAAATCCGTAAGCAGCTTCACTTTACAACACTGCGCTATCACCGCCTTGACGATATGATTGCCAGCGTTGGAATTGAACCTTGCAAGCTCTGTACATACTGCTGGAACGGAGAAGAATAAAAAGACTTGCCAAAGTAAAAAAGGATCGCTTAATGCGATCCTTTTTTTTTCCCCGCGCTCAAGTCCGTAAAGGAACTCTTGTGTAGTGGAGATGATCGGACTTGAACACGAGCTTACAGTCGGCAACCTCCTGTTGCCTCCTTCCAGCCCGCTGACTTTCGCTGACGCAGCCATCCATGGCTGCTTTCCGAAAAAATGCTCCTTCATCGCATTTTTTCGCGCTCAAGTCCGTAGTCGGGTCAAGTATATCCATTGTTCGTTGTTAAAATAAAAAATCGTTCCTTGTTTAGGAACGATTCTCTAGTGGAGATGATCGGACTTGAACCGACTACCTTTTGAATGCCATTCAAACGCTCTAGCCAGGTGAGCTACACCCCCAATATGGTTTAACTATAACGAAAAAATGGGGGCGGGTCAATTGGAGAATCAGTCTTTGATATACTTCAGTTTTCTGATGTTCCAGAGGAAGCCTTTTACGCCGTTAACCAGCAGATACAGGCAGATGAGGCCCCCAAAAGGAACCAGGAAGGCGTAGCGGAACATGAAGAATGCAAATACTGTCTGGCAGCCTTTGCCTACAATTTTAGACCATACTTCGGAGCGGGTTTCTTTCTCCGGTTCCGGTTTGTGAGTGTAGTAGTAATATGTGCGGTTCTGGGTTTCGTCGTAGCTTTCGTTGCCGGTATACCAGGAACCGAAAGGACCATCGCTTCCGAATGGATTTCCCGAATATGAGCTTCTGTATGTATTCTGGTTTCCGGAGTTATAGCCTGCAGAACTGAAGGCACCGGAATCATAGCTTCTGCGTTTTGATTCATCACTCAGAACATCATAGGCTTCGGTAATCTTTTTGAATTTCTCCTCAGCGGCTTTGTCGCCCTGGTTTCTGTCAGGGTGATATTTGAATGCAAGTGTTCTGTAAGCTTTTTTAATTTCATCAGAAGTGGCAGTTTTAGACACTCCAAGAATTTCGTAATAATCGTTCATGTTAATATAATCAAAGATACTGAATTAAGTTTCAGAATTCAACATAAAAATCTATTTGATGACAACCCAGGTTGCCCCGTTTCCGCCCATGTTTCTGTCAGGGTGGCCGGACATACCAAGACGTTTGTCATGTTCAATGAATTTGCGTACAAGTTCACCAAGAACCGGATCGCTGCCCGTAGTATGGATGCCTTTGCCGTGGACAATCAGAATCTTACGGATTCCCCGGCGCTGGCAGTCCGAAATAAAGCTGTTCAGTCTCATTTCAGCTTCGTCCTGACGAAGTCCGTGCAGGTCTATGCGTGCCTCAATGCGCATATTGCGCAGATAGTTTCTGTCAGTCTGCTTGAGACGTTCGTCAGTCTCTTCAAGCATCTTGTCCTTGTCGATGGTGCCGTATCGTCTGAGCCACATCTCCATAGGGTTTATCTGCTTGTTGTTTTCTTCATCAAAGTCAGGAAGACGGCTTCGAGCAAGTTCCTTTTCTTCTTTGGTAGGTGCATTTGCCTTTTTGTGAGATACCTGATTCTTCCCGCTTTCCTTCTGTTTTCTTGCGTTGTCCGACTGAAGTTTGTCCCATCTGTTCAGGATGTCATTCATGTCCATATCAGTACCTCGTAATATTTTCTTTCTGGGTCCAGCCCGTAATTCCGCCGTTCTGAATGCAGTACCAGCAGGCAGTTTCTTTTATGATTCTGACTTCCGAGTTTTCAGGAATCTGAACCTGTTTCCCCACATTCTTTTCGGGAATGGAAGAAACCGTTCCTGAAGTATAGACCGCAGTCTTCTTTTTTGAAAGTACCGTAAAGAAAATCAGAACAAGAAGCATGAGAAGGGCCAGGATTGTGTACGGAAGCGGAGACTTGATTTTTAGAAGTGATACCAGAAGAAGAGCCAGAACAAGAACTGCAAGAGAAATGTAAAATGTAATCTGAAGGCGTTTTCTCCGGATATCGATTCTTTTGAAAATGTCATTTCCGTTGTCTGAAGAGGTTCCTGAAACCGAAAGATTTTCCTCCTCTGCAAAGGAATCCTTGAAAAAACGGTCGGTACCGGAGGCAGTAACGTTCCCGGCTTTTGAAGGAGTAACTTTTATGAAACAGTCAGGGGTGGAAAGTTTTGTCTGGAGACCGTCATACTGAATGACAGTCATCCGGATCTGGGGAAGCGAAATGTTTCCGGACTTCAGGGGAATCCATTCAAAATCGGCCACAGGAATCAGGTCGTGAGAGTATGAGGTTTCCCGGTATTTTGCCTCTGCGATTTCGTAGGTGCGGAGATTATCAAGAAGCCCGTCTTTTGGAATGTCGTAATCGAATTTGATTACATTTTTTGTGTACTGCACATAAACCGTAAAGCGCAGTCTGGAAGAAACCGTGGAACTGAAAAGAGGAGACTGAACGTCACGGCCGTCTGTACTGATGCGGTTTCCGTTTTTGAATGCAATGGTCATGCATGGTTTAAGGTTTGCCGGGTTTTCTTTTAGTTCGCAAGGAACAAAAGGAATTCTGTAAGTGTTCCTTCCGATTCTTACAACCAGAGGGGCAGGACTCTGTTCTCCGCCTTTTGTGAATTCATACCAGATTTCAATACGTGTTCCGTCAAAGTTGTCCTGGGTTCGGCGGAGCGTCTTGAAGATGATTGTATCAACACTCTGAGGATTTGTGATTTCAACTGAAGAAGGTTCTGTTTCCGGAATAATCAGTTCGTATTTTATGTCACGTCCTGCTTCCAGAATCTGGTTTGGTACCGGACTGATCTTGAGCTGTCTGATCTGCGAAGGAGAAATTCTTGGAGCGGCGTTAAGAGTAAATGTTGTAATAAGAATCAGTAGTCCGATGACAAATCTGTTTCTTTTGATGTCTGACTGTTTTTCCATTGTCCTTTGTCGTTCTCCTTGATTCGTTCGAAAACTGTCTTTTCAAGATCAGTAATATCGCTTTCTCCATCAGAGGCGCCTTTCAGTGTGGCTTCCACTTCCGGAGTTGTTATTTCAGTCTGGTTCAAAGACAGTTCCAGATTGATTTTGGCTTCAATTTTTGAACTGTCGGTTTCAAGCGCTTTACGGAAATATTCTGCGGCCTTCGGCTTCTGCCCGTTCCGGTATGCAATAACCCCTGCGTTGAAGAAAGCTGCGTATTTTATCTGATCAGGCGCTTCTGAAGAAATAAGAGTGAGCTTTCTGAGAGCTGCTTCATTTTCGTTCTGTTTCATGTATGTGGTTGAAATGTTGTACAGTGCGTAATCTGAGATTTCGGTATTCTCTTCCGATTCAGCCAGCTCAAGGGTGGAAAGAAATTCCGCCGTTGCTTTTTCATATTCACTCTGAGCGTAGTAAGCGGCCCCTTTCAGAATTCTGTCGGTGGCTTTGCCGCGGATATTGCCTTTGCAGGAAACGAAGAGAAGGGGAACAAGCATAACTCCCATCAATGCAGATTTTTTTCCGGAACTGCTGCCTCTGCGGTTTATATTCATTTCGGAAAAGAGAATTGCAAGTACAAAGAAAAGAATTGCGCCGCCAAGGAAAAGCTTGAAGTGATCAATGGATTTTGTTTCGTAGGAAATGTATTCCCCTGAATTACGGCTTGTTTCAAGAGGTGCAAGAAGTTTTGTTCCAGTTCCTTTTTCAGATGCCTTCATGAATGCCGGTACAGGATATCTTGTTCCTGAAGGCATTTTTTTGGAAACGGAATTAACGGCCTGCACAATCATTTCTTTTTCAAGAGAAGAATGTACGCCTGTAACTTTGTCACCGGCAAGAACGGAAGTTCCTTCTTCAGAACCGAAGCCGATGAATGTGACTTTGATTCCGCTTCTTATACATTCGGAAAGGGCAGCCTGAAGATGGGTGTCTGTATGACCTCCGTCGGTAAATACCCAGATGTATTCGCTGGCTGAAATATTGTCGTGGAAAGTGGATTTTGCAGCAAGAATTCCTTTTGCAAGATTTGTTCCCGGGGCAGACATAAGGTCAGGAGAAAGACTGTCCAGAAGACTTTCAACCAGGGCGTAGTCTTCCGTAAGGGGAACTGCAGTAATGCCTTCGCCTTTTGAAAGGACAACCGAAACAGAAGTGCCGGGCATTCTTGAAAGAAGTTTCTTTGCAAAAACAGAAGCGGCATCCAGGCGGGACATTCTGTTGTCTTCGTCTTTTGCGAGCATGCTGTTTGAAATATCAAAGACCATGGAAACTGCATTTGAGTTTTTTCTTACAGGAACTGTATAGGTTCCCCATGTGAATCCTGAAAGTGAGAGTAAAAATAAAAGACCTGCAATTCCGAAACAGATACTTCTTACAGGAATGATTTTACGGTATTTCAGAACAAAGCGTTTCAAAAACCAGCCGACAATGAAGAAGATCAGACAGATGTAAAGAATCTTTTTGTAGTAGGAATCATTAACGGTCTTGTAGGTAAAATCCTGGGCAGTGATTTCAGTTTCCGTAATTGCTTCCAGAGCTTTTGCAAGTTCGGTTATGGTTGCAGTTTCAAAATATTTTCCGTTTCCGGCGGCAGCAATTCTTCTGAGGACATTTGAATCAAAATCTGAGTTCAGGTAGCCGGAATACTGCTTTCCGGTGTTCGGGTCGGTGTAGTTGATGGAAACGGTGCCCTTTGTACCAACGCCGAAAACGTAAAGAGTGATGTTGTTCTTTGCGGCCAGTTCAGCAGCTGTTTCCGGGTGGATTGCACCGGCGTTGTTTTCGCCGTCGGTAAACAGGATGATGCAGCGTTTGGGCGCGGCGGAAGAAACCAGATGATACACCGCTGTGGAAATGCCGGCACCAATGGCGGAACCGTCACCCATGGTTCCTTCCGAAAGACTCTGGAGTCTTGTGTTGAAAATGGTCATGTCGCTGGTTGGCGGAACGACAACGGCCGCTTCAGAGCCCATTGCAACGATGCCGCATCTGGCACCCTTGTTCTGACTGAAAAGAACTGAGACCGCGTCCTTTGCGGCCTGAAGTCTTGTCTTCCCGTTTACGTCCTTTGCGACCATGGAAGGACTTGTGTCCAGTACAAAAAGAATGTCGGTTCCGCGGGTTGTGTAGATTTTTTCCTGATGGCGGATGTTCGGGTCTGCAAATGCAATTACTGCAAGAATAAAACCTGCGCCCAGGGCGAAGGTGGAAATGAATCCAACTATTTTGTGGAACAGATCTTTCCATTCAAAAATCTTTCCGTTCCAGTCCCCAAGAACTGTAATGTAGCTTGGCTTTTTCAGAAGACCAACTCTTCTTAAGATGTAATAGAGCGGCACCAGAAGAAGCAGCAGGAATGCATAAGGATTCTGGAATGTCATTTGTCGCCTCCTGCTTTTTTTGAAGGATCGCTTTCAAGGGTTTCAATTATTTCTATGAGCTTTCTGGAAAGAAGTTTCAGACCGTCTTTTTCAAAATGGTTGTCTTTTCCGTAGCGGATATAATCTGTTCTGATAAAAATGCCGGCAAGTTCATCAACGGCTTCTTCTTTTTCAGGGCTCAGAAGGTCGCCGTAGATTCTGTAGAATCCGGTTGTGATTTCCGAACTTCCTGATTTTGTAAACGGATAGTCAAAACGCACCTGAAGATACGATCTCATTATGTTCTGGATTATTTCTGCATTTTCACGGTCTGCCTTTTTATTTCCAGGGAGAGCCGCAAGTTTTCTTACTGCAGATTTTCTGTTCCGTCTGTAAAGAATTCTGAGCTTTAAATTTCTTATGAGAAGTGAATAATTTCTGTATTTAACTGCGATTCTGATAAGAATAAGCAGAAGAACGAGAAGCAGAATTGAATAGCCGAGAATTCTGTAGGTTGTTCCGGGAACAAGTAGAGGACCTTTTTCCGGTACAAAAGCTTTTCCGATTCCTCGCTGTTCAAAAATGGAAGCTACTGTAAATTCAGAAGGCGAAAGAATGAAGCTCCGGTTTTCGCCCGGAAAAAGATCTTGTGCCAGATTGTATGGCGGAAAACAAAGTTCTCCCGGTTTCCATGGAACGAAGAGAATTGAAAAATCGTAAGTGATCTGATTCTGCTGGTTCCGCCCGGTTTTGGAAAGAACTATTTTTTTTATGGAATAGTCTGAATAATCAGGACTCCGGGTAAAGCTTTTTTGTGAAAGTTCAACGGAATTGATCTGGTTTCTTGCCCGGGCTTCTGTAGTTGGAACAAAATCAATTTCAGAAGAAAAGGAAAGCTTCAGTTCTGCCGTGTCGCCCACAAAGAACAGATGCGGTGTTAAGATCTGGCGCTGTGCATTCTGAGCCGGAAGCAGTGGAGAGAAGGCAAGTATTGTAAGTGTGGCAAGAAGTCTGATCTTTCGCATAACTTTCCTAAAATGGTTTTTCAAAGATTCCTGAAAGGACTTTCAAAGGATCATCCTGTGTACTAAGTTCTGTACAAAGCACTCCATGTTTCGAACAGAAATCACGGAAGGCTTTGGTTCGTTTTTCGTTTTCGTTTTTCCAGGCTTTAGCAAAATTGCCTGAAGAAGACGGATATATTCTGGTTATTCCGGTTTCGGCATCCACAAAAGGGAATGTTCCCGAAGCAGGGAGTTTTTCATCTGTGGGGTCGGTGATTCTGAGTGCAACCACATCGTGTTTCTGTGCAAGAATACCGAGTGACTTTTCGTATCCTGTGGTTCTGAAGTCTGAAAGAATAAAAATGAGGGAACGTTTCTTCAGTCTTTTCCCGGCTCCGTTCAGTGCGGAATCCAGGGCCGACCCTGCAACCGGCTCTTCGTTTTCAGTCCGGTTTTCAAGATTTGAAAGAATGACCATAGTCTGTTCCCGCCCCCAGAGAGGTGGAAGAGCAAGGTTTATCTTTCCGTCAAAGAAAACCGCCCCGATAGGACACTCGTTCAGTTCTGCGGCAAAAGTCAGAAGAGCCGCGGCTTCAGAAGCGGTTTCGTAGCGGGTAGGACCTTTTTTTACCGGACACTTCATGGAAAGCGAGTTGTCCAGAATCAGGAAGATCTGAAGTTCTCTGTGTTCTTCAAAAATCTTTACGTATGGTTTTCCCATGCGGGCAGTAACGTTCCAGTCTATGGCACGGATGTCGTCTCCGCGGATGTAATCGCGGACCGCAGACATTTCAATGCCTTGCCCGCGGTACAGGGAACGGAAACTTCCGCTCTTCATGCCTTCGGCAAGAGTACGGGCTTTGATTTCGAGATAGCGTGATTTCTGAAGCAGTCTGTCGTAATTCATATAAAGGATTATGGAAGCGGAATTGTGTCCAGAATTCTTGTGATGATTTCGTCGGCAGTAATGTTGTCTGCGGCAGCTTCGTAAGAAAGCATGATGCGGTGGCGCAGTACACTGAGAGCATTTGCCTTGATGTCTTCAGGGATTACAAAGTCACGGCCGTTAAGCATGGCTGTTACCTTTGCACACTGAAGAAGTGCAATGCCGGCACGCGGAGAAGCACCGAATGTAATGTAACGTGTGATGTCGTGATTTCCCGCTGTGTGATTCTGGGCTGCTCCGTGAGCCGAAGGTCTTGTAACTGAAAGAATCTGAACGATATAGTCTACAAGCTTGTCATCGCAGTTTACGCTTTCTGCAATTTCGCGGAGCTGGTGGATTTCACTTTCACCAAGAATTTTGTTCACCGGAATTTCAGGAGCTTTTCCTGCAGTCTTTACGATGAGCTTTTCATTCTGGAAGTCCGGATAAGAGATGACGATTTTCATAAGGAAACGGTCAAGTTCGGCTTCCGGAAGATTGTATGTTCCTTCCTGTTCAACAGGGTTCTGTGTGGCAAGCACAAAGAACGGGGCGGGCAGGGAGTATGTTTCTTCACCGATTGTAACGTGGCGTTCTTCCATTGCTTCAAGCATGGCCGACTGAACTTTTGCCGGTGCACGGTTGATTTCATCTGCCAGAACAACGTTCGCAAAAACAGGGCCTTTGCGTACTGAAAACTTTCCTGTGTTCTGTTCGTAAATAAGGGTTCCCGTTACGTCGGCCGGAAGAAGGTCCGGAGTGAACTGTATGCGCTTGAAATCCAGGTTCAGGATTTCGGCAAAAGTCTTTACTGTAAGGGTTTTTGCAAGACCCGGTACACCTTCGAGCAGAACATGTCCGCCTGCAATAAAGGCTGTAAGAATTTCGGTTACAAGCTTTTCCTGGCCTACAAGGCGCTTGGAAGCTTCTTTTTTAATGCTGTCCAGAATGGACTGACACTTTGAAAAATCCATGTTTTTATCCATATTCTCTAGTATAAAGTCGGGAGAGAGTTCTTTCAATTATGTAAAAAATGAATAATATCTATTATATATGCATAAAAAGTTGCAAAATTTGAATAAAAATACAGAATTCAATATAATTCCAGTTATGATAAGTCCATTAGCAAAGTCTTTAAACGACACTTTAAGTGAAACAACAGCATATTCCCTTATGTCTGAACTTGGTAAGAGAATGTATTTCCCTAACGGAATCATTTCTCAGGGTGGCGAAGCTGCTCAGAATGCAACATTCGCCAATGGTACAATCGGAATGACTGTTATCAATAAAATTCCTGCAGAACTTCCTTCAATCAAGGTAAATGTTCCTAACCTTACACCGCAGGAAACTGTTGCTTACGCAAAAACAGCAGGTAACCCTGATCTCAGAAAAATCTGGAAAGAAAAGATCATCGAGAAGAATCCTCTTCTTAAGAACAAGAAGTTCTCACTTCCTATTCTGGTTCCTGGTCTTACAGCAGCTCTTTCTTACGTTTCTGATCTCTTTGTAGATACAGACAAACCTCTGCTGGCACCTTATCCTTGCTGGGACAACTATGATCTTATCGCCGCTGCCCGCCGCGGTTCAGAATTCCACCAGTTCACATGTTTCAACGACAAGGGACTGGATCTTGAATCTCTGGAAAAATCAATGCGCGAAGAAGCTGCAAAATACGGTTCTGTACGTGTAATCCTGAACTTCCCTCAGAATCCTTCAGGATACAGCCCTACACACGAAGAAGCAGCCCGCATTGTTGATATCGTAAAGAAAATTGCTGAAGAAGGTTCAAAAGTTCTGGTTCTCAGCGATGACGCATATTTCGGACTGAACTACGAAGATGATATCGAAAGCCAGTCTCTGTTTGCATACCTTGCAGACCTTCACGAAAATGTTCTTGCAATCAAAGCTGACGGTCCTACAAAAGAAGACTTCGCATGGGGATTCCGCTGCGGCTTCATTTCATTCGCTTCAAAGGGAATGACTGATGCACAGTACGAAGCTCTGCAGATCAAGTTCATGGGAGTTATCCGCTCTTCTGTTTCTTGTGCTGCAACTCCATCTCAGTCACTTCTTCTCCACTCATTCCGTGATCCTTCTCACGAAGAACAGAAGAAGAACCTCAGAAAGATTCTTGAAAACCGCTACAAGCTGGTAAAGGCATTTACTACAACACACGAATCTTCAGTTCTTAAGACACTTCCTTTCAACTCAGGTTACTTCATGAGTTTCAATGTAAAGGGTGTTGATGCTGAAGATCTCCGCAAAAAGCTTCTGGCTGAAAACGGAATCGGAACAATTGCAATCAATGCTGAAACTCTCCGTGTAGCTTTCTCAAGCATCGACGAAGACAAAATCGAAGCTGTTTATTCAGCAATCTATAACGCAGCAGAGGCTCTTAAATAGTGAGAAAGTTTCTGTTGATCCTGTTACTGGCACCGGTACTTCTCATGTCCTGTGCCGATAACACGGATTCGCGAACGGTTATCTGGGCATCTTCTCCGGAATTTGCCCAGTACATCGAAATTTTCAACAAGACCCACCCTGACAACAACGTAATTCTTGTTTACAAGGAAAATCCTGCAGACAGTATTCCTCCTGCAAAGGATGAAGCAAATCCAGACATTATCATTGGTCCTTATCTTCGCTCAGACAAGGCATGGAAAAACTTCAAGTCTCTGGATTATTTCTTCGACCGTCAGATTCTTTCAACTACAGACTTCTATACAAACCAGATTGTTTCAGGAAGAATCCATAACAAACAGTATCTTCTGCCTGTAAGCTTTAATCTTCCATGTGTAATTTTTGCTTCTTCCAATGCGGGTCTGGTTTCAAACAACTATACGCTTACCCTGGAACAGATCCGGGAAACTGCAGCAAACTTTAACCAGCAGAACAAAAACGGAAGCTACATAAAGATGGGGTTCACACCTCTCTCATATCCTGAATTTCCGTATCTTACTGCAAAACTTTTCGGAGTAGATTTCCGCGTAGAAAGAGGCGGGGTTGTTTACAATACTCCGGGGCTCAAACGCACAATCGATTATCTTAAGAACTGGTCAACTGAAGCAAATCAGTCGGTTCAGATTGAAGATGACTTTGCATATAAATATCTGTTCATGCCTGATTACCGCCAGGCTACCAGCGGACGCTGCCTCTTTTCGTTTACAACAAGTGATGAACTTTTCCGTTTTATTCACGATGACAACGAAGATATTGATTACCGCTGGATTTACAGAGATGACTATATTCCAATGGAAGATTCTTTCGTAATGATGGGAATCTACCGAAATGCCGGAAACGTGGTTGGTGCCACAGAATTCATTTCATGGTTTTTGCAGACTGAAAGTCAGAGAACGATTCTTGACCGTAAAGCCAAAGCAAATCTGGATACTGAAAAGTTCGGAATTGCCGGAGGATTTTCGGCTGTACGGGAAGTAAACGAACATATTCTTCCAGTTTACTACACACGGCTTCTTTCAAATCTTCCGCCGTCTTCCATGATTTCGGTTCCGCAGAAGCTTCCTGCAAAATGGGAAAGTTATCTTGATATTGTAGTTGAACCTTTCATTAAAGACGCTGTTCATCAGGATACACTTCCTGAAATGACATCCTACATCAAAGAGTGGGAAAAGCAGGTCCTCAGTAACTAAAGTCTGCGGCCTTCAACAACTCTGAGCTGGCCTTCCAGATCCTTAAGAATCTTTACATCTTTTAATCCTGCCTGAGTGGCCAGAATGGAAGCGGCCTCGGCATTGTATTCACCGGTTTCCATAAGCATAACACCACGCGGGTCCAGACTTCTGAAAATCTGCGGGATTTCTTTTCTGATGATTCCAAGCCCGTCATTTCCGCCTGATACGGTTCCTGTTTCAGGATTTATGTCTCCGTCCAGCGCAAGACGGGGTTCATTCCGCCCGTCTGTTAAGAGTTCATCTACCATTCCTGCCGGAATGTAAGGCGGGTTTGTAAGGATAAAGTCAAAGCGCTGGGGAACGTTTTCAAAAAGATTGCTTCTTAGGAAACGCAGGTTTGAAACCGGTTTTGGAATAAGCCGGTCTGCATTCTGTTTTGCCAGAGCCAGGGCTTCCGGGCTTATGTCTGCAAAGGTGAAGTTCGGAAAGAATTCTTTCGGGAAGCCTGTTTCAAGAAGGGTTAAGTAAACTGAAATTCCAATGCAGCCGCTTCCTGTGCACATGTCGCAGATATTCAGAACGGAAGTTCTGGCGTAGCTTTCGGAAGCTTCGTGAATCAGATTGACTGCTTCTTCCACAAGGATTTCAGTGTCTGGCTTCGGAATAAGTACTGCCGGAGTAACAAGAAAATCGTAACCGTAGAATTCCTTGTGCCCTGTGATGTAAGCCACGGGAAGACCCGTCTTTCGTTTTGAAAGGGCTTCCAGGAATTCTTTCTCCTGATTTTCGGAAAGGGAATTCATATGGTGAAGGAGAAGTTCTGTATTCGTGAAATTCAGGATGTGGCGGAGAAGGCAGGAAACATCCAGGGCAGGGCTTGGAGAAAAATCTTCAAGCTCTTTCTGCCCAAGAATCTTTGCGTCTTTTATTGTCATAGACTCTTAATGATGTCTTTGATTTCCTGACTTGAAGTAATGCACGGGCGGTCAAGAATTGCAGGTTTCAGTGCATCTTTTATGCGCTGGCTCTGTTCCGGTGCTTCACCTACTGTGTGGCGGCAGTAACTCTGTGCAAGAGCCGGATCGTCACGGGCAATAAGAACTGCAGTTCCTTCTTCGTCAAAGATTTCGTCGGAACGTTTTTTAAGTGCGGCAAAGGCTCTTGCTGTATGGCGGTCTGCAAAGATTCCGTATTTCTTGAACAGTTCCTTTGCTGCCTGGTCAGTGTCTTCGTTTGTAATCGGAGAAGGGAAGACAAAGTTCCGGAGCATAAGTGCATTTGCCGAGAAGATTTCTTCCATGCGTTCCAGATTTGAAGGATCCGAAGGGTCTGCCTTGTTGCGTTTGTCCATGGAAACTATTGAGTCCAGAAGCAGAGTGCTTCCTCTTGTATCTGTTGTAAGGGCACCGGTAGAAGGAAGAACAAATCCTCCTAACGGGAGTGCAAAACGCCAGCTGTAAAGTCCGGCTACCAGGTTTGAATAGTTTCCCGGTGCCAGGGCGTAGAAAATATCGCCGTGTGTTTTGTTCTTGATTCTTGAAAAGGCATACGGGAAGAAGAATACATGACCCAGAAGGCGGCAGAAGTTTGCAGTGTTGGCAACTGTAAGGTTGTGTGCCTGAACAAATTCCTGGTCAGCGAAGACTTCACGAATCATTCGTTTTCCTTCTTCAGCCGATTCTGCTTCCAGCGGATAGATGTTTCCGCCGTTCCAGTAAAGATCTTCCGGTTCAAGTCCGCGGTATCCGTCTTTCCGGCAAACAAGAACAGCCTTTATGTTGTTCTTGTTCTTGAGTGTTTTTGCAAGGATAGCACCCAGTTCTCCGTTTGTGTAATCAAGAAGAACGGCTTTTCCGCCTTTCATGGTAAGGATTGTTTCCAGACATGAAATGAGGTATGAAACTCCGTAATCACGGTGGCAGCCTGTCCAGCCGTGGAAAAGCTCAAGAGTAAAAAGATTTTCGTCCAGCTGCTTCAGAACCGGTTCGTGGGGGAAAGCCTCGGTGGCGATTTTTTCACAGATGATTGGAGAAAATTCTTCGTTGATAAAAGCAGATGTAAGTGAACCTGCAATTGACTGGAAACTGGTTTTTTCGTCGGTGTACATAATCCAGCGGCGAAGATCCTGAAGAGAAGAAGGTACGTAAAGACCTCCGTCTTCGGGAACGCAGTTGATAATGCCTTGTGAGAAAGGTACTTCGATTTTCCTGTTTCTTGTACTAGTTAATAACATCCTAAAGAACTTCCACTCCCGGAATGCGGGATTTTATGGATTCGATAAACTGCTCTTTTGTAACGCCTTCTTTCAGGCATGCGAACATTGTATTGTCGCCGGCTACAGTCCCGATGATTTCCGGGAAATCCAGATTGTCCACTGCGTTGCATACAGTATTTGCGTGGCCCTGGAACGTCTTGATGACAACAATGTTCCCGCTGATTTCAATGCTGAGATAACCTCTCAGGAAATCCTGTACATAAATCCGTGAAGATTCCTGCCCTGAAGCTTCGGAATTTACTGTATAGAAATAAGTTCCTTCTTCTCCCGGAGTTTTTACTATCTGCAGAAATCTTAAGTCGCGTGAAAGGGTAGCCTGAGTAACTTCAAAGCCTTCCTGCTGCAGCAAATCAGAAAGTTCATCCTGACTCTGAATTTTGTTAGATTTTATCAGCTTTTTTATGGCTGACAAGCGTTCTTCCTTACCTTTCATATTTGTATAATTTTATTGTATAATCTTTTTTGTGAAAAGGTATGGCCTCTGGCTGGCAATTTTTTTGATTTTTTCTTCCTGCTCGCTGAAATATGACCAGGGGCACAATGTTGAAAGTACAGTCCCTGAATTTTCATTTTCGGATGTAGTATTTTCACGTTATGAAGACAAAAAAATGGCCATGAAAATGGAAGCCGGTCAGCTTGAACAGTACAAGGACGGGGCTTCAACTTTCGGAAAAGATGTTTCTTTTGCTGTTTATGAAGACGGGGAAATCGTTACCGAAGGCGTGTGTTCCTACCTTGGAATGGATACAAAAAAAGAAGTATACGAGCTTTTTGAAAATATCCGAATTCACAATAAAAAACAGAATCTTGAAGTAACCGGAAAGAAATTCCGCTGGAACGGGCAGAATGAACAGCTCACTTCAGGACGAAACGATATGGTAAAGATTGAAAAAGACGGCATGACAATCCACGGAAGCGGATTTTCGGCCAGCGGCGTAAGCTCAAGTTTTTCTTTCAACTCCATTGTAACAGGAACTATAGAAACTAAAGATGAATAGACGGATTTTCTGGATTTCAGTTTTACTGCTTCTCGCTTTTTCCCTTTCCGCAGAAAAGATTACTTTCTCTGCCGACAGCATGTCGGGCTCTGCAAAAAATGACGGGTCCCGTACTCTTCTTCAGGGGGAAGCCTACATTCTGACACAGTCCATGGAAATCTTCAGCGACAGGATTGAACTTTCCGGTGATGACTACCGCAACATTAAGGCCGAAGGAAACGTAAAGGGTAAGAATTTTGATTCAGGACTTGAGTTTACCTGCGGTTCCCTTGAATATGACAGAACTACAAAAATTGCCCTTCTGAAAGGCGACGTTTCCCTTACCGACAGTGAAAACGGAGTTTCTGCAAAGGCACAGGTCATTGAATATAATTCCGATACCGACATTGCGGTTCTCCAGATTGGCGTTAATCTTACACAGAAAGACAATGTCTGCAGTTCGTCCTATGCGGTTTACCACAAGAAGCAGCAGATGCTGAATCTTTCGGGAAATGCAAAAATCAAGCAGAAGGAAGATACTTTCCGTGCCCAGCATATTACGCTGAATATGGAAACGGAAGAGATTACGCTGGACGGGCGTGTTAAAGGTTCCGTTACGGAAAAGGCTGATGAGCCGGCTGCACCGGAAGCGTCTTCTGAAAAGGGTGAAGAAAACTCAGAAGAATCCTTTGATCAAGATATGAACGAAAGCCCGAGTGAGGCTGAAGATACAATGAAAGACGAAATGTTGTTCTCTGAAGAACCGGACCGCCCTGATGACAGCATGAAGGAGAATCGTGATGAGTGATGTGATGACTGAAACTGTTACAGAAACAGCCGGACCAAAAGAACATATTCTCCGTGTATCAAGTCTGTATAAATCTTTCGGGAAAAAGCAGGTTGTAAAGGGCGTTGATTTTTCCATGAAAACCGGAGAAGTTCTTGGGCTTCTTGGACCAAACGGAGCGGGGAAAACAACTTCCTTCTATATGGTTGTAGGTTTTTACAAGCCGACTAACGGTGAAGTTTTCCTGGATGATGAATGCATTACAAGACTTCCAATGTATAAGCGGGCCCGAAAGGGAATCTCGTATCTTCCGCAGGAACCTTCGGTTTTCAAAAAGCTGACTGTTGAAGAAAATATATGGTCCATTCTGGAAACAAGAAAAGATCTTTCCCATGCCGAAAAAAAGCAGAGACTGGAAGAATTAATTGAAGAATTTTCAATCGGAAGAATCAGAAAGCAGCAGGCATTTACCCTTTCTGGTGGTGAACGCCGCCGTACTGAAATTGCCCGTTCCCTTGCCATTGAACCGAAGTTCCTTCTTCTGGATGAACCTTTTGCCGGAATTGACCCTATTGCCGTAGCCGACATCAAAGGCATGATTCACCTTCTGGCAAAACGCGGAATCGGCATCCTGATTACCGACCATAACGTTCGCGATACACTTGAAATTACCGACCGCGCCATCATCATCAGTACCGGTACAATTGTTGCACAGGGCAGCAAAGATGATATCCTTCAGTCGGAAATAGCCCGTAAGATTTATCTTGGTGAAGATTTCAGCATGTAGTTTTCGGCTGCAAATTCACTCCGGTACTTGACCTTTTCGTGAGAATAAACTATTATTCTGAATATCCATTCCCCGATTGTGTAATGGTAGCACTTCAGATTCTGGTTCTGATTGTGGGGGTTCGAATCCTCCTTGGGGAACTTAAAGCTGAATCGAAACGATTCAGCTTTTTTTTTGCACATATCAGCGAACGGCCCTATCGAATATCGGTTTAGTTCATCGCCCTCTCAAGGCGGAGAGACGGGTTCGACTCCCGTTAGGGCTAGTAAAAAACTCAGAAGACTTCATCATACGATGGAGTCTTTTTTTACGTGAAAAAGATTTTATTGGAGTCGAACCGCGGAGTGAATGGCCTCAAGAACGACTTCACTTAAGTGAAGCCGTTTTAATTTTAGCTGACATAAACCGCTATTCGATAGGGCCTGAGAAGAACGAAATATCGGTTTAGCGAGAGGCCCTCTCAACCCCAAAATAGTGAATGCGTTAAGAAAAATGCGGAAGCATTTTTTAGCATTTACCATGAAAACGGGAGAGAGACGGGTCCGATGCCCAAGCCGCGAAAGCGGCGACTTAAATAATTTCAAACAGGCAAACGAGCGAAGCGAGTACTCCCGCTAGGACCGCTTTTTTTTTTACTTCAAAATAACATTTAATTATATGAATTCTCTCCAAAATATGGTACTATCTCTAGAATAGAGATTTTGGAGTTATTTTTAACTTTACAGGAAAAACTTTTACACTGAGGTAAGTACCATGAAAAAATCATCAATCTTTATAAAAATCCTGATTCCTTTCCTTATCACCTCTACAGTCGGTGTTCTTATTACATTCACTACAGCAAACTCAATTATCAAGAGAAAGATTTCCGGTATCTACAAAGATCTTTCTAACCACGAATCGGCACTCAATTATGTTGGTGAAAAACTGTTCAATGAATTTGTAAGCAGTTATAAAGGACTTCTTGAAGCCGCAGCACTGGAGCCTGAAGAAAAAGATCTGGACTCCGTAAAGGCTCTTACAGCTACAGCAAAAAAAATGACAACGGCCTTCGATATCGGGCTTTATGCTATCGACGGGAATGATACAGTTCTTCTGAATCCGGAGCAGTGTCTTTCCTTTACGTCAGGAACAAACCGTGTAGATGATGTTCTTGAATGTTACAGGACTAAAAAGTCTTCATACTATTTCACCTGCCATGCCGAATATGGAATGACAGCGGTTATGATGAACTACTGTTTAACAGAAGAGGAATGCGCCCTGATTGGCCGTCCTGTAGTAGTAAAAGTTCTGGTTCCGCTTTCAGTAGCAAATCTTAAAGATGTAGCAAAGGTTATCGGTTGTGACTCTATTTCTCTTGCAGGAGTAGGTAAAGTCATGAGCTCTTCAAAGCAGGAAGAGCAGGGCTATGAATTTGATCCGGCCTTCTGGGAACAGATTGAAGCAAGTGATGATACTGCGGTAATTGATGAAGCAAACGGGCTTTACAGACATGTGTTCCGCGTAAAAGAAAATATTTCTACAATGTCAGATCCTTTCTGGTTTGTTATCAATCTGCCTGCAGACGGCATCAGATCAATGACAAATGATTTCAGGGGAATGATGATTTTCATTATTTCTCTTTTCATTGTTGTGGTTCTTATTGCAGTTGTTGTTGTGCTGCTTGTTGTTGCTAGAAAGCCTTTGATGGAACTGGAATCTTCTACAAAAGAACTTGCCAGCGGAGAAATGGATCTCTCTTACAGACTTCCTTCCATTACTCATGATGAACTTGGTAGAATTTCCAAGAACTTCAACAAGTTCATGGAACGCCTCCAGACAATCATCAAAGATCTGAATACAGAATCTCAGGGAATTGTTCAGGCGGTTGATGTAATGAAGCAGACTGCCGAAGATTCAGCTTCTGCCGTCAATACAATTTCCGGAAACGTGAATAACGTTCAGAATCAGTCTAATACTCAGGCACAGCAGACTCAGCTGGTTCTTGAATCAGCCAAAGAACAGCAGGCCAGCCTGAACGGAATGCTTTCAAAGATCAATCAGTTTACAGGCGAACTTCAGGAAACTGCAGCAACTGTAAATGAAATCGCCGGAAATACTTACTCTGTTACAAACAACGTTAATAACATGAACGCTTCTTTCGGAAAGCTGATTAACGATATTAAAAACGGACAGCTTGCAAACGAAGCCATCAAGAATTCCATTATGGAAATTGAACAGACTTCAAAAACTCTTAATGATGCAAACTCCGTAATTGCAAACATTGCTTCCCAGACAAACCTCCTTGCCATGAACGCCGCTATCGAAGCTGCTCACGCCGGTGAATCAGGAAAGGGATTCTCTGTAGTTGCCGATGAAATCAGAAAACTGGCTGAAACTTCCAGCTCTCAGTCAAAGCAGATTACAGAACAGGTTAAGACTATTCAGAGCACAATTCAGGCTGCTGCAACTGCCGGTATTTCTTTGATGAATGCCTTTACAGAAATCACTGACTCTGCAAATACTGTTACTCCTCTGATTGATGAAATCAAGTCTTCAATGGAAGAACAGAATATCGGTACACAGGATATCAACAATACTCTGAACAAGCTTACAAGCGAATCACACGATATTGTTGCTACTGTAGAAACAAGCCGCTCATCTATGGAAGAACTTGACCAGAAGATTATCAATGTTGGAAACATTACTTCAACAATCAACAACTCAATGGATGACATGTCGGAAGGAACAATCATGATCAGTAAATCTTCCGAAGAAGTTCGTCAGACAGCCTTCGGTGTTGAATCAAGCATGAATAAGATGATGGATGTTCTTAAAGACTTTAAGATTGAATAAGTAACGAATATCTGGAAAATCAGAAAGCCGGCATCCGGATGAAGTACGCTTCATGACGGGTGCTGGTTTTTTTTATGTTTCAGGCTATATTATCTTGCAGGAGTGTTAGATAAAAACTGCTGAAATAGCGCAGTTTTTATCTACTTCAAGTTTTCGTTGCAAACTTGATAATTTATTGCACATTCTTATTCCATTGCGAATGTGCTAAAAAAAGTCAAATCGGAAATTGATATTTCCTCATTGGCTTTTTATAGGAGAAAAAAAATGTTCGCTTATATCTGGCCTCTGGCAATTATTGTGTTTTCAAATGTTTTATATCAGATCTGTGCAAAGGGAATTCCTCAAAGCATGAATACCTATGCATCTATGGCCGTAACTTACGGAGTTGCTACCTTAGTTTCTGTGGGGGCCTTTTTTATAACCAGCAAGGGCGGGAATTTT
>JAZLIM010000082.1:0-31839 GCA_045617385.1 Treponema sp. | reverse complement strand
ACAGTTCCACACTCAGGTTTCGGTATGGGCTTCGAACGCCTCATCCGTTACGTAACAGGTATGGAAAACATTAGAGATGTAATTCCATATCCAAGAGCACCTAAGCTCGCTGCCTTCTAGCCGAAGCGCCATGGATGGCGCGCCCATCGCCGCGCTGTCCAAACTACCAGTTTTGCGTCATGCAAAACTGGGTAAGGAAAAATACCATGGACGGGATTTTTGCGACGCGCTCCAAAACTGGCAGATTTCTAACAGAAGCACCATGGAGGTGGGTGGCCCTTCGACAGGCTCAGGGACCACAGGCTCAACCACCGCTTCAAAAGCCGTTCTTCAACATGAAGTTCACTTCATGCAAGAACGGCTTTTTTTATTTTTCCCAATAGATTTTATATAAATACAAACCCGATATTTAACACACAGCCTTTTTTGTTCTATAATTCAAGTAATGAGAAAGAACCGTTTTACAAAACTCCTTCAGACACTCTATCTTACTCAAGTTAACTACAACAGAAACAGCCTTAACGAAAGTGCAGCTTCCTGTTCCTTCGGCTTTGTTTTTTCTTTTGTTCCGGTTATGTTCATGGCTGTTTCAATCCTAAGCGGAACTCTGGATAAATATCCTTCAGTAATGAACTACATCCTTGAATTGAGTGAAAACTTTTCGGATGTTTACGACGTAAAATCACTTATCGTGTATTTTTCAAAGAACGGTTCCTTTACACTGGTAAACGTTGTTCTTGCCTTCTTTGTAATCTGGGTAGCAAGACTTTTCTTTCTTTCGATTGCCCGCAGCATCAGCCGAATATTTCATTCCCAGACACCGCAGAAAGCATACGTTATCCAGCTTATGACCTTTGTAGGAGAGTTTGCACTTATCCTTGGCATAATCGCCATAGTGATTGCTTCTTTCCTTCTGAACCGCCTTCTGACTCAGCCGGCCTTTGCATTTTTATGGGAAGCATTTCCGTTTATTTTCGGCCGTGGGTTCAGCGCCCTTTCTTCACTGGTTCTGTACGCCACTATCTTTTTCTTTACCCTGGTAGTTTACCGCTTTGAGCCGCGCACTGCCCCTGGCCTTGGCACCTGCATTCTGTTTGCATTCTTACAGACAGTTTCCTTCTGGATCATTTCAGTATGGATCAACACTTTCATGAATCTGGCAAACTACAACATGATTTACGGAGCCATCAGTTCCGTAATCATCCTTATGCTCAAAGTTTATTTCTTCTTCATAAGTTTTCTGTATTTTGCCCAGTGCCTTTTTGTAAGCCAGTATCTGGACTCACTGCTTTTCTGTGAAATGTACATGCTGCCTCCGGAAGATTCAAAAAAGCTTGGCGACAGAATCAAACGAAAACTTTTCATTAACCCTTCAGTCCTTCAGGACGAAGAAAATACGCTCATCCTTGAAAAAGGAGACATTATCTTTTCAAAGGATGATGATGCTGATGCCGTTTTCTTCATAAAGAAAGGGCGCGTTATTGAAGAACTGGAAAACGAAGAACGCATTTTCAACGAAGGCGTTTTCTTTGGTGAAAAATCTGCAATGCTTAAACGGAAAAGACGCGGAACCACCAGCGCCGACACTGACTGTGAAATCATACGCATAGAAGCCCGTGAGTTCCGCGCTCTTCTTACGCAGAACCCAAGAGCTTCCGCCCACGCCATGGGAAAACTGTAACTCTACAGAAACTCTAACAGAATCTGAACCACTTGAAGTCAAAGTCGGAGCCCGGAAGGAACACAAAGGAAATCTTTCCGTTCCCCTTCAATGGCTCGATTTCGAAAGTCTTTTCTTCAAAGTCTTCTGTGTACGGGAATTCAATCACCTGAGTGGAGCTGGTTCCGTCGGAACAGAACCACTTGAGGCTGATTGAATTGTTCGGCTTGTTTGACTTTCCGAAAACAGTCAGCTTCGACGCAGCTCCATTTCCCGGTGCCGGGCATTCTTCTGTTCCCGCAAAGTTCATGCACTCAAAATCCAGGTTCACATTGTTCCCGATTCCTTCAACAGCTTCGGAAGTTTTTCTGAAGGTATCGCCAACAATATCATCTGCGTCCAGTGCTCGGATTTTCCCGTATGCCTTCAGGTTTCTTTCAAAACGGAAACCGTGCCACACAAGTTCAATGCCTACCCAGATACTGATTGTATGCACTCCGAAAAGGCGCTTTTTAAGCGTGAAAGTTTTTTCTGTATAAGTGTTGTACTGATACTCTGCCTTGAAGTCTGCTTCAAGAACAAGTTCTCCGCTCTCAGGTTCCCCGTCGTAAACTTTCAGAGGCCAGCTGTCGCTCCAGCAGAAAGCCGGAATTGAAATCGTATCGCTTCCTTCAGGACCAAAGTCTACCTTGTCAAAACTTACCCAGCTGGCTCCATTTCCACGGGTTGAAATTCCGCCTGTAAAGGCAAGAGAAGGCTCCGGCCTTGACGGATCAAAGTTTGTATAACGGCAGGCTTCAACCATAGCGTAAGGATTGAACTTCGGGTTACCCACTCCGGAAACGCTCATTTCAAGTTCTGAAATGACTTCAGGATATTCCTGCCCGTTATTTGCGGCAGCTCTCAGAATGAAGTTACCGTCACAGACAGCTTTCAGAACTGGCTCTGCCGGGTTCTCCCCGTTCTGGATTACTTCCACTGCATCAGAAACAACAGATTCCGGAAGCATTGGCGTAAAACTGATTTCCCGGAAAGTGGAATTTTCAGGAAGGATTTTTGCCGTAAGCTTCAGTTCAGGATTTTCTTTTGTGAGTGTACTGCTTCCCTGCGGAACAATCTCAATCTTCCGGACCGGAACGCAGGCCGCATATTCCCCGAACATTGAAACAAGGCTTGAATCTGGAAGCGGTTCTGTCTCACGTATTTCGTGAACTGCACCGCCCGCAATTTTACATTCAGCGCCTTTCAGTCCCTTACTGAAAACCGTAACTTTGAAGTCTGAATTTTCGTCTTTAGCGCGGACCATAGCCATAAGGCGGTTGCCAAAAAGGCGGCGGACGTTTGAAACATACTGGTCGTAATCAGTTGCATCTCCGTTATCAAGAGAAACGAATTCTGCGTCTCCTTCAACTTTTACAGAAATCACATTCCGGGCATTTTCTACAAGAATTCCGTTTCTATCTTCTGTCATAATGTCAAAGAAATACATATTTCCGATCCGGCAGATTCCGTTAAATTCTTCCGGCACCAGAAGTATACGATAAGGATCTTCAAAGGAATGCTTGGCTTCTTCTGCTACCACATTTCCGTTTTCATCATAACCCTGAACTTTTATTGAGCCTTTTTCGTAAGTCACATTCCATAAACCGAAAAGGTCCATGCCCTTTTCGTGGTCAATTTTCTGCCGGCCTTCCGACCGCCCGTTTACAAAAAGTTCAACTTCGCTGCAGTTGGAATAAGCCTTTACCGTTACCTTCTGGCCTTCGTTCCAGTCCCAGTAAGGAAGCACGTGCACAAAAGGCTCAAAGCGTTTTCCGCCCCACTCTGCCTTGTAAAGCCATGCAGTATCCTTGAAAAATCCTGCTGTATCAATCTGTCCGAAGTACGAAGACTTTGACGTATTGTTGTAAGGGGTCGGTTCGCCAATGTAATCCCAGCCTGTCCAGATAAACTGACCGGCAGAGAACGGGGCGTCACGGTCGTTTGTAATCACCTTCTGTGTACTCTGGCAGCCCCAGGTTGTTGTACAGTTCCCGAGAGCCGAACACTGACGGTCGTCATGAGTCAGAAGACTTAATGAAACCGGGAAGTGGTAGATGCCGCGACTCTGCAGTGTAGATGCGGTTTCGGAACCGTAAATCTTCCAGTGGGGATATTTTTCGTGATGTCCGGCGTAGAGACGTTCAAGATAGTTATAGCCTACAACATCGGTAAATTCCGCACATTCACAGGCGCCGTCCGTCATCATGTAGTTTGAAGCAATTGTTGAGGGAGCATTGTTTTCAGGATCCCAGTGGCGGACAAAGGAAATCAGTTTCTTTGTGATTTCAAGTCCGTTACCTGCATGGGTATCGTAAATTTCATTTCCGATGCTCCACATAATAAGCGAAGGATGATTTCTGTCTTTTCTGACCCAGGTTGCCGTGTCACGTTCGCACCATTCGTTGAACCAGTTTCCATAGTCGTATGTGGTCTTGGACATTTCCCACATGTCGAATCCGTCATTATCAATAAGGAAACCCATTTCATCTGCCAGATCAAAGAAACTTCTGGTAACCGGATTGTGGGACGTACGGATTGCGTTCACGCCCATTTCCTTAAGGCGAACAAACTGGCGGCGCAAAGCGTTTATGTCAAAGGCTGCTCCGAGCCCACCAAGATCATGATGCTGGCAGACTCCGTAAATTTTCTGAGGTTTTCCGTTCAGGAACATTCCCTTGTTCTCATGGAACTCAACTGTGCGGAAGCCGAGGTTTTCCTGCTTTGAATCCAGAACTTTTCCCTCTTCCGAAACCAGTTCCGTAACAAGCTTATAAAGATTCGGGTTTTCAAAGTCCCAGAGCTCAGGGTTTTCGAAAATCATTTCTGCATGTGATTTTGCAACAGAGCGGCCTTCAAGCCCCGGAACGAGTTTTGTAAACTCTGCGTTTTCCGAATCTGAAAGGAAATCAAAGGAACTTCCAGAAGTTTCCTTTTCCGGTGATTCCGTATTTCCGGAACGGAAAACAGAATAGCGCACGCTGCAGCCCATGCTTTTCAGGGCAGCTTCGGTTGTGACCTTTACAGACCATTTCCCGTTTCCAAGTTCACGTACACGCACATAGTTTCCGTCGGTTACAAGGAAATCGTTTCCTGTTTCAATCAGGGTAACGTCACGGAAGATTCCCGCACCCGAATACCATCTGGTGTTCGGATTCTGGTACACGCAGATTACCCGCACTTCGTTCTGCCCTTTCTGAACAAGAGTTGAAATATCAAGTTCAAATGCGGCATAACCGTAACGGCGGATTCCGGCAAGCTTACCGTTTACAAAAACACAGGAGTTCATGTAAACGCCTTCAAAACCAAGGGCAAAATGCTTTCCTTCGGTTTCTTCTATATTAAAAGTTTTTTTATAATAACCGATTGAATTCCTGTACAATCCTTTTGTGTTGGAAATCATCCAGTCGTGAGGAATGTGGACCGGGCTGTAATTCTGTTTTTCAGAATCAGAAAAGAAAGAAGCCGGTTCCAGGAGATTCGGTTTTCCGGCCTTTGTCATAAGTGAGTCATCAACGGGAGCTTCGGCAAACTGCCAGCCTTCATTAAAAATTGTCTGCATTTTTCTAGTTTAGCAAAGCATAATCGTAAAGGCCAGTTTTTTTTTGCGGATTCTATTCGGTTAATGAAGAAACAAGACGGCAGACTTCTTCATCGCCGCCCCGTGTGAGCGCAGTAATTACAGGACGGGCCAGGATTACACGGGAAGCGCCAAAGTACAGGGCTGTCTGAACGTCTTCCTTTGTGCGGATTCCGCCGTCAATCCAGATTTCGCTGCAGTACTTCTTTAATTCTTCCCCGTTATTCACAAGGAATTCTGCCGTGCTTCCAATCCGGGTTTCGATTCTTCCACCGTGATTTGAAATGAACACAACATCAGGACGGATTTCTTTTACAAGTTCCACGTCTTCCTGAGTGAACACCCCTTTGATTACAAAAGGCTGGTCAAAAAGACTTCTGAATTCGGCCAGGCCGGAAGCGGGTTTCTTTTCAAGGTTCACAAGCTTTCGCATGGTCACAATATTGTAGGAATCAATATCCATTCCGATATATGAAGCTGTATCTTTTATGAGTTCAACCCGCTTTTTAAGAACTTCAAGAGGATAAGGTTTCAGAAAGAATGCTGCGCCTTCAGAAGCTTTTGAAAGGTCACTGCCGGAAGAAGTAAAGCCGCATTCTTTCGCAGCTTCCAGTCCGAAGTGCAGTTTCTGGTCAGGACAGCCGTCACCAACGCACACTCCGATTCCCGCTTTGATTGAGGCACGGAAATACGGGAGGTAAAAATCTTTTTCGTTTGCAAAGCCGATGTTTTCCTGGGCACCGGTAACAGGCCCGCAGCGGAGAACGTTTTTTGAAACAGGAGTTGCAAGAATTGCGGCAAGAAGTTCAGGATTATTTTCGCGTATCTGTTTCCAGGCAGAACAGTTCAGCTGGAAGTTTCGGTTTTCAAACACGCCTCCCATTCCTGGAAGCTGTCCTACACATCCGAGCCCGTTGCACACAGGACAAAAGCGGCAGTTGAAATGATTTTCTGTAATATTCCCACCCATTTTTTTTACTAATCCCCGAAGCACACACCAAGTTGTCTGAGTGAAGTAAGAAGCGGTTCGTCAGCCGGAATCGGTTTAACCTTGGATTCAAGTTCCGAAAGCGGGAATCCCGTAATCTTTCCGTCCTTCATGGCTACAAGCTTTCCGAATTCCTTTCTGGCAATAAAATCTACTGCGGCACAACCGAACTGTGTAGAAAGGATAATATCCTGAGCGTTTGGATTTGCTCCGCGCTGTGTATAACCAATAACCGAAGTTCTTGTTTCCATTCCGGTTGCTTCTTCAATCTCTTTTGCAATACGGTAGCTCACCGACTGAGTCATGGCGGCACGGGCCTTCTTGAAAGCCTTCTTTTCAAGCTTTGCTTCTTCTACAGAAAGTGCGCCTTCACTGGCTGCAATGATTACATGATTCTGGCCCTTTGCCTTAAGTTCCTTGATCTTCTTTGCGATTGATTTTACGTCGTAAGGAATTTCTGGAAGCAGAATGATATCGGCACCGGCAGCAGCACCGGCATAAAGCCCGAGCCACCCTACCTTGTGCCCCATGATTTCAACAACCATGGCGCGGTCCATGCTTTTTGCAGTTGTGCGGATCTGGCAGATTCCTTCGGCAGCCACTTCGATTGCTGAATGAAAACCGAAAGTCAGCTCAGTTCCTACTATATCGTTGTCGATTGTCTTTGGAAGTCCGATTACCGGAAGCCCTTCTTTGGCCAGAAGGCTGGCAGTGGTATTTGTACCGTTGCCGCCAAGACAGATAAGGGCATCAAGCTTGTTCTTTTTGAAAGTGTCTTTTATGGAATCAACCGGCATTTTTCCGGTTACAGGACTTTTTTCGGTTGCCTTGAAGGGCTTTTCGCGGGAAGTCCCCAGAATTGTTCCTCCCGACCACCTGAGTGTTTCCATATCAAAATCCGACATCTTTACGAAATCGTTATTAACAAGGCCACGGTAACCGTTCTTAAAGCCGATTACCTTTGCGCCGTAATTTTTCTGTGCGCTCATGCAGATTGCACGGATTGCGGCGTTAAGTCCCGGAGCATCGCCCCCGGATGTCAGAATTCCGATTGTTTTGAACCAAGCTTTCATAACTAAAGTATAACAGAGAAACGGGTGAAAATACACTAAACCGCATGGAAATTCGTCCGATATTTTATGTATGAAACCATCGACACAAGCAAAATCCAACCTGATTTCAGGAATTGTTATTCTTCTTACGGCTGCTCTGTTTTCCATCAGCCTGCTTCTTCAGCTTTTTGATTTCGGAACCGTAAATTCCGGCAATTTTATGCTGAATCTCGGCCGGATGCTTTTTTCCGTATATGGATTCTCAAGTATTCTGATTCCTGTCTTTTTTCTTATAGCAGGACTTTCATGTTTTGCCTCCATCTGGACGGCCCGAAAGGCATTCCGCCTTCTTACAGCAATTGTCCCGTTCTTTACCTGTGTAATCTGTGAAAACCTTATCAGATCGGTAACAGATGCAAACCACCCGGGCGTTAAAATCTGCATTGTACTTGTAACAGGCATCATGCTTGTTGTAATTGAATTCGTTGGGGCCGGGCTCATTGCCGACAGAATCAACAGATCTTCAGGCCAGGGCGTAAAGGCACTTAAGAGACCAAAGGCAAAAGCAGCCCCGGCAGAAGAACTGGACGATCTTGATTTTGAAGAAATTCCTGAAGAGGAAGAAACTGTAGAAATCAGAAAAGAATTTGCATCCCTTGATGCAGCAGACGAAACTGAAGATGACTCTGACAATGTTTTCAGCACATCAGCTCTGGAAGATTATATTATTGATGAACCGGAATCTGCAGAAACTGAAGCTTCTGTAGATGAAGAAGAAACTTCAGAAGAACCGGAAGATACTGAAATTTCTGACGAAATTGAAACTGCTGAAGTTACAGAAGATCCTTTTGCCGGAACAGAAATCGTTGAAGAAGAAGTTCCTGCTCCTGAAACTCCGGTTACAGATGAACCGGAAGAACCTGCAACTCCTCTCCTTTCAAAGGAAGAATTCGCAGCCCTTACAAAACAGGAAGAACCTGCAGAAGATGAACTGAACTGGGACAACGTTCCTCCAGCTCCAGACACACTGCCTCCTGAATACCAGGAAGGTTATTTCGAAGATGAAGTTCAGGAAGACATTGACGACTCAAACGTTCCTCCTGTTGAATACGATGAACCGACTCCGGAAGAAACACCGGACTTCAGTGATGAAGATCCTTATGCCGACAGCAACTATATTCAGAAAAAGATTGCTGAAACTCCTGTAAAGAAAGCATCACCTTATCCTTCATCAATTGACCTTAACGCTTTTGCCGATGACATTCCGGCTGAAGAAGAAAAAAAAACTCCTGAGCCTGTAAAGTCAAAATACGGAACAAAAATCAGCCTTGAAGACTATGCCGACGATGATGAACCTGTAAAAGAAACTGTCATTCCTGAAGCGCAGCCTGAAAGCCCGATCAGTTTTGAAGAAGAAAAATCTCCGGACTTTGATGAAGTCTTTGACGATCCTTTCGGTTCTATGGATTTTGAATCTGATCCTGAACTTGATGAACGCAACAGCATTGCAGACGAACTTGAAGATGAAGGCGAACAGACTGAACCTGACGCAGATTTTGATGATGAAATCATCGAAGAAGAAGTTCCTGTTTCTTCAAAGCCTGCATCTTTCACTTCACTTGCAGCCGGAATCTTTTCCGACATGGACAAGGACATTCTTGAAGAACAGGAAAATGCAGAAGACGACTTCCCTGAAGATGACTTTGACGACGAAGAACTGAACGTCAGCGAAGAAGCCGAAACTCCTGCTGAGCCTGAAACAAGCGAAGAGCTGGAAGAAGAAGAAACAGAATACGTTATGTACGAAGGCCAGCCGATTCCGGTTACAAAACGTACAGACAAAGAACTGAATCCAAATGCAAAGGGTGCCACAAACCTTACTCCGGACGCACTTACAGATTTCTTTAACGCACAGGAAAAGGCAAACAAGCCTGTTCACAGCACAATCGTAAAAGAAGCCGTTCCAAAGAATTCAAGCCGCGCAAGAAAGAAGGGGCCTTACATCATTCCTTCCGACATGCTTACAGCCTACGAAGATGACCAATACTGGGTAATCGATGATGCAACAAAAGAAGCTTCCATTGACCTTAAGGAAACTCTCGCAGAATTCAATATCGAAGCCGAAATCACAGGAATCAAAAAAGGTCCTGTTGTTACAATGTTCGAAATTCTTCCTGCAGCAGGCGTTAAGCTTTCAAAGATTGTTGCCCTTCAGGACAACATTGCACTCCGCCTTGCAGCATCGAGCGTACGTATCGTTGCCCCGATTCCGGGAAAACGCGCCGTTGGTATTGAAGTCCCGAACCGCCACCGTTCTATTGTTGGTTTCCGCGAAATCATTGAACAGAACCTGGAAGAATACAAGAAGATGGCTATTCCTGTAGTTCTTGGAAAAGACATTCTTGGTAAGGCCCAGCTTCTTGACCTTGTAAAAACACCTCACCTTCTGATTGCCGGTGCAACAGGTGCCGGAAAATCGGTTTGTGTAAACTCAATCATTCTTTCAATTCTCTTTAAGCGTTCACCTGATGAAGTTAAGCTCATCATGGTTGACCCTAAAGTTGTTGAACTTAAACTGTATAACGATATTCCTCACCTTCTTACTCCTGTTATTACAGAAAGCAAGAAAGCTCTTCAGGCTCTTCAGTACTGTATCTGCGAAATGGAACGCCGCTATTCACTCCTTGACCACATGGGCGTACGCGACATTTCAAGCTACAACAAAAAGATCAAGGAACAGAAGATTGCCACAGAAAAGCTTCCTTACATCATTGTTATCATTGATGAGTTTGCAGACCTTATGGCCACAACAGGAAAAGAAACCGAAAACGTTGTTGCACGCCTTACAGCCATGTCGCGTGCCGTTGGTATCCATCTGGTACTGGCAACACAGCGTCCTTCGGTAAACGTTATTACAGGTCTTATCAAAGCAAATATTCCAAGCCGTATCGCCTTCATGGTTGCTTCCCGCACAGACTCGGGAATCATCATCGACTCACCGGGCGCCGAAAAACTTCTTGGCCGCGGTGACATGCTTTACGCTTCTGCTGTTGACCCGAACCCTGTACGTATTCAGGGAACATTCATCAGTGATGAAGAAGTTGAAAGCGTTGTTGAAGCTGTTAAGGAATACGGGGAACCTGATTATATCGATGAAGACATCTTCCATGATGATGAAGACGAACAGGGAGAACTTTTTGAAAACGGAACTGACTTTGGTGAAGATCCGCTTTACGAAGAAGCCCTGCAGGTTGTTCTTCAGGCCGGAAAGGCAAGTACTTCATACGTACAGCGCCGCCTGAAAATCGGATACAACCGTGCGGCCCGTCTTGTAGAGGAAATGGAAGAGCGTGGAATAGTAGGACCTGCTAACGGGTCGAAACCGCGCGAAGTAATATACGTTCCTTAAGGAACAAATCAAGCTTGGTAAAACATCTGAAATGGGGCCCCGCAACGCGAACCGTAATAGCGGAGTCATAAGTCCTCGGTCTTCGACCTGCGGGATGACTCCGTATTCCGGTTCGCTGCGCCCCATTTCACGGGTAGTCTGCAGGTGCTTCTGTTTTTACGGATTTTTGGCTAGTGCTGGATTCGGGAACCGAAGTTGAAGACGAGTTTCCAGGTGCCGTCTATTTTTTGCCAGGTGGAAGAAACGTGGAAGGTGCCGGCCAGATTTCTGTGCTGGCGGTTTGATTTAGTCTTTATAACATAATGGCACAGGTAGATTTCAGGTGACAGGATTCTTTCTTCATAATTGGTCATTTCGTAATCAACCAGCTGAAAGTCTGCAAGAAGCTCAGAATATTCTTCTCCGCTTACGCGGTATCCGTCACCAACCATAACTGCATCATGAGAGACCAGAGAAAGATAGCGGCTTCTTACTGCGCTTATCGCTGCATCCCACATCTGCATTTCCAATTCTTTTGCCATATCTCCATTATATCACTACTCCTGTACAGTGGCAAAAACCAGAATGCAGGAAGAGAAAATGGAGATTTTTAAAACGGGAGCTATGCACAGCCTATACGGTCAAGAAGAGCCTGAGCTGTCTGGCCGATATCTTCGCTTTCAATTTTTTCCAGATAGCTGTTGTCTACGCCACCCTTAAGAAGTGGAGCCACATTCCTGAGCACTTGCAGAAGAAGCGGATTGAAAGCTCCGCATTCACCGCCCAGAATCATACGGACTGCCTCTTCGTGGGTGAACGAAGCCTTGTAACAGCGCTCGTGAGTCAGAGCGTCATAAACGTCGGCCAGTGCAACCACCTGTGCTCCGATCGGAATTTGATCCCCGGAAAGTCCGTCGGGGTAACCCGAACCGTCAAAGCGCTCATGGTGCCATCTGCAGATGTCATGGGCAACACGAATCTGATTGCTGGTTTCATACCCCTGAGATTCAGCCAGAACTCTGGCCCCTGCTTCGGAATGCTTTTTCATAACTTCGTATTCTTCGGAAGTAAAGCGGCCCGGTTTGTTAAGAACCGAAAGCGGCACTGAAATTTTTCCGATATCGTGGAGGCTGGCCCCGTTTACAATCAGGGTTACTTCTTCCGAATTCAGTTCGTACTGAGGTGCCAATTCACGCAGGGCATGCAGAAGAATGGATGTAATCTTACGTACGTTGATGATATGCTCCGCAGTTTCACCGTTACGGAATTCAATCAGGTTTGCAAGAATATCAATCATATACTGGTTGTCTTTTTCTTTTGTAAAAAACATATCAACCAGAACGTTTTCAAGATTTTTCTTTTTTGAATAAAGAGCCAGAATATTCTGAATGCGGCGAAGAACTATGCGTTCATTGAACGGACGTGTAATGTAGTCGTCGGCGCCTTTGTCGTAGGCGTTTTCTACAAGCGAAATTGCTGTTTCAGATGAAATAACGATTACTGGAAGGTTCCCGATCAGTCCTTCTTTATTTAGCCAGTCCAGAACGCCAAAACCGTCAAGCCCTGGCATATTAAGGTCCAGGAGCACCAGTGAGTAGCTGTTTCTGTTTTCGCGGATTTTCTTTACTGCTTCTTCTCCGTCTTCGGCAAAGTCTGTAGGGTAATACTTATTTACCATGTCGGAGAGCATCTCTCTGTTGATGAACGAGTCATCAACAATCAGAACACTTTCTGTTTCTTCCATACACGGGTCACCGGCCCAAAACTTTAAGTACTAGTCCAGACTCTTAATACCTTCAATTACGCAGGTATAGTCTTCTTTAAGCTGTCTGAATAATTCCGGAGTCTGTCCGTCGGCAGACTTTCCACGCAGATTTTCCGTAAGGGCGCTGGCTGAAGCTGCAAGTTTATTAAATGCCAGATTCAGACAAAATCCTTTGATGGTATGGGCACCTCTAAAAGCATCACTGTAATTTCCTTCTTCCAGAGCTTTTTCACACAGGTTAAAAGAAGGGTCACCTGCCACCATCTTTACGAATTTGAGAATGCGTTCTTCTTCCTTGAAGTTAGCAATAACTGAATCATAATCGCCGCCCGTAACAGCATAGAACTCTCTTAAAGTCATACATTTCCATTTTATCACACTTCTCAAAAAACTCCATTTTTTTCTTCTTGTTTTTTAAAAAGCCGTGTTATAATTACTCTAAACTCTCTACCATAGAAAATGAGGGTAATATCGCTTATGAAAGCATTAATTCAGAGAAAAAAGTTTACAGCTGTTGTTGCAGCAACATTCATTTTCGTTGTCCTCTGCCTTCTGGCTCTGACCCACTATTCCCTGGGCGCTTCCAGAACATCGGGTGAAGCTATCTGCGACACGTTCTTACGGGAAATTACTTCCAACATCCTTTCACATTACGAAGCAGAAATCGAAAGCAAAAAGACCGCTCTTCTGACATTAGCAAAGGTTGCAGAAAATGCAGACCTCCCGTTAAAGATGAATCTTAATTCTTTTCTTGCAGACGCAGAAGATCTTTATCACAGCCCCTTCATAGGCTTTGTTGACCGCCGCGGAAGAATTCACACAAAAGACAATGTATTCCCGGCTGCCGCCTCCATAAGTTTTCTTCCTGATATTCTGAGGGGCCAGAAAGACATTTATTCCTATCACGAAAAATTGAACAATCATAACGGTATTCTTTTTGGTACTTCAATGGCCCCGGTTCATTATGGTGACATTGAACTGATTGGCATCATAATGGAAGTAACCTTTGAAGAATTGAACAGCAGCCTGAACCTAAAAAACGGAAACGAACACATCAACTCAAGTGTCATTACACGGAACGGTGAATACCTGATCAATAACTCAAGTTATATTCGTTATGAAAACGGAAAGGCTCTGAGCTTTTTTGAAAACCTGGAAAAAAATGCGAACTTCCGTTCAAGAACAGGGCTTTCACAGATCAAATCAGATTTCTTCAAAATGAATGCAGGCTTTGCCACCTTTACTATGGATGACCTTCCGCAATACCTGTACTACGCCCCTATCCAGAATTCCGACTGGTTCATTCTTACTTCCATTTCCTATTCTACAGTTGCAGCCAATATCAACCACCTTACAAGCGATCTGGTTTTTATGGCTCTGGGAATCTTCCTTGTAATAATTGCAGTAATCATTCTTTTTACATGGACATACGTTTCTTCAATTTCAAAAAAGGAACGGGAACTTGAAAAAGCAAATGCCATGATTGCAAAGTCTCTTAAGGAAGCACAGTTTGCAAACCATGCAAAAAGTGAATTCCTTTCGAACATGAGTCACGATATCCGTACTCCTATGAACGCAATTGTAGGTATGACCCGGATTGCAAAAGAGAACACAGAAAACAGAGAAGTGGTGGAAGACTGTCTGAACAAAATCGACATCAGTTCAGGCCACCTTCTTGGCCTCATAAATGACGTTCTGGATATGAGTAAACTTGAAGCCGGAAGGATGACATACAGCCAGGAACCTTTTGACTTGCTTGAAGTTCTTGATGACTGCTACAACATGATTCTGGTTCAGGCCGCCGCAGCAAATGTTGAAATCATCAGACATGAAAATCTGAAGCCTACAGTAACTCATCTTCTTGGAAGCCCTCTCCACCTGCGCCAGATTCTTCTGAACCTGGCATGCAACTCGGTTAAGTACAATAAGCCGGGCGGTTCCGTTGAACTGATTGTAGGCTCAAAGATGCTTTCAGATACGCTGATCGAATATCAGTTCGCTTACAAAGACACCGGAATCGGGATGACTCCTGAGTTCATGGAAAAAATGTGGAAGCCTTTCGTACAGGAAGAAACCGGAAGCCGCACAAAGTATCATGGAACAGGACTTGGTCTTTCAATCGTTAAGATGATGGTGGAAGCCCTTGGCGGAAATATTACTGCCGAAAGCGAAAAAGATGTAGGCAGTACTTTCACTGTTACTCTTCCTTTCAAAATCGATACGGAATATGAAACACGCCTTAAAAAGCAGGAACCGGTTTCTGCAGAAAATCTTAAGGGAATAAGAGTTCTGCTTGTTGAAGACAACGAACTGAACATGGAAATTGCCAGGTACGCACTGGAATCAAACGGGCTTGTTGTAGAAACTGCCACTAATGGAATTGAAGCCCTGGATTTCCTTCTGACCATGACAAACGAAAATAAAGTGCGCCTTGTTCTTATGGACGTAATGATGCCTCTTCTGGACGGTCTGGATACAACCCGTCATATCCGTGCTTCCGACGATCCTTATACAAGCCATCTTCCGGTAATTGCCATGACTGCAAACGCCTTTGCCGACGATGTTATTAAATGCAAGGAGGCCGGCATGAACGATCACATTGCAAAGCCTCTGGATGTAGAAAAGATGATCGCAACCTTAAGTAAGTGGGTATAGCGTATGAAAGAAAAGAAAAAAACATCTGTCAGTTATAATGAAGCCCTTTTCAAAAATATGACATTCTTTTCGGATGCCGTATGGGCACTGGATCTTGCAACACAGCAGATTGAAATACTCCACGATAAGATCCAGCCGGAACTTGAAGGAAGCATAAAGTCTCTTGAAGACGCAAGACAGCACTTTATTGAAAGCAATGACCCGGAAGACGTAAAGGAAATTCTCTTCCGCCTGAGTACAGAATTCCTTACAAACCTGAAGACTTCGATTACATACGAATCCCGCTCATTTAACAGAAACGGACAGAAACATACATTACGCCACGTAATGACTCCTGAGTTCGACAAGAAAGGCCGCGTAAAGAAAGTCTATTTTACGTTCCAGGATGTGCAGTCAAATTCCAACTTCAAGACCGACCTTACCGGCGTTACTTCTGCCCTCAACAACACTGATGTTTCTTCCATGATTTATCATCCGAAAGAACAGAAGATTTATTTTTCAAAACGGGCCTGCCAGATTTACCACTGCAGTTCTTCCTATGATGATGCACCGTTCAGTTTTGCAGAAGAATTCGTTAATGAAGAAAGCCGTCAGGTTTTTGTTTCTATGTTTGACCACATAAATTCCGGGGAACCTTCTGCATCATCTTTGTTTTACAACATCGATAAAAGTCTTCGCATTCATGCCACAATGACTACAACAAAAAAAGATTCTGAAGGAAATCCGGAAGAAGTTTTCTGTATCATTGAAGACGAAACAAAAACTTACAATGCCATCCAGGAAAAAGAAAGATACCAGAAGGAACTGGACCGTTACCTTTCGGCTGTAACCTGCGGAATCATTCAGTACACAAGAGACACTCATAAGATTGTATATGCCAACCAGATTGCCCTTGATCTTCTGGGATATCCTTCCGTAGAAGAACTGGAAAAACACAGCGAAAGCGGAATTGCTGAAAGCGTAAACACAGAAGATGCAAAACACATCATGAATCTGGTTTCACGCCTGAAAAATGAAAAACAGATTTTTGATTTTGAATACCGCATAAACCATAAAGACGGCGAAGAACTTATCTGTTACGGTACCGTACATCTGATTAACCGCGAAAAAGATGAACCAATTATTCAGCGCAGTATGATCGACATTACGGAAATCAGACGCTCAGCAAACAAGGCACTGATTCTGGAAGCCACAAAAGAAACTGCCCGTCAGGCACAGGAAAACCTGGACACAATCAATTCCATCATCGGGTCGGGAATGTGGTACATTGAATTCGACCACAACGGAAAAATGTCGCGTATCAACTGGAGTGATAAATTCCGCCAGATGCTTGGTTATACAAAAGCTTCCGAGTTCCCGAACGTTCTTGAATCCTGGTCAGACAACCTCCACCCTGACGACAAAGAAATGGCTCTGGAGAAATTCTATTCCTGCATTGAAGAAAAGAAACAGAATGACTGGAACTTCCGCATGAAGCTTAAGAACGGAACCTACAACTGGTTCAACGTTGTGGGCCGCGTTCTGTGTTACGACAACGGAAAACCACGACTTTTCCTTGGAACTTTCATCAACGTTACAATGACCGAAAAGAAAAACCAGGACTACAACAGCCGCCTGGGTGCCTTCCTTGGCGGTGTTAATGGCGGTCTTGTAATCAAGAAATACGAAAGAACAAACGATTACGTTTATGTTAGCCCGCAGGCGGCAGCCATTCTTGGCTACACCCCGGAAGAAATGATCTCTGTAGACAGCGGCTGTTCAACGGGAATTACACACCCTGACGACATTGAAAAATGCACACAGGAAGTTTTTGATCAGGTTGCCGAAAGCGACAGCTACACAATCAAATACCGTCTTAAACACAAAGACGGAAGCTGGATCTGGATCAGTGACTACGGAAAGCGCATGACTACCGACAACGGCGATGTACTCATTTACAGTCTGCTCCAGGATATCAACGAACAGGAAATCCAGAAGCAGCAGCTTGCCTTTGAACGCAGTCAGTTCCGCGACGCCCTTACGAAAAATTCCCTGTACACATACGGCCTGGATCTTACCGACGGCTGGTTCCACGACGAAGTTTACACTCATGACGGAACCCCGATTTTCGCCTCGAACCATATTTCGCTTCCTATAAGTTTTAACCAGCAGATGAAGGAAATGATTGAAGCCTGCGGCTACGAATTCCTTGACCACGATTCTGAACGGATTGCTACAAGGGAAGCTCTGCTTGAAGAATTCGAAAAGGGCATCTCGCAGATTGAAAGCCACATCTACTCTAAGACGCTGAAAGTCTTTAACCGAATCATGCTGCTCATGAACCGGAATGAAAACGACAATCACGTTTACCTGACTGTCATCATTCATGACGAAACAGTTTCCAGAAAAGAAGAAGCAAAGCAGCGGCTTGCACTGCAGGAAGCACTGGCCGCATCAGAACAGGCCAGCCGTGCAAAAACAGTATTCCTGAACAACATGAGCCACGACATCCGTACTCCAATGAACGCTATCATCGGCTTTACAGATCTGGCTACCCTGCACATCAACACTCCCGAAAAAGCTCTGGACTACCTTCAGAAAATCCAGACTTCGTCAAAGCATCTTCTGAGCCTGATTAACGACGTACTGGATATGAGCCGAATTGAATCCGGAAAAGTTCAGATTCAGGAAGCTCCTGTTTCAATTGAAGAAATCGTTGAAGACATAAGAAATATCGTTCAGACCGATACAGAAATTCACGGTCAGGACCTGCTCCTTGATATGACGGAAGTTCAGGACAAGAACATTTGGTGCGACAAACTCAGGTTGAACCAGGTTCTTTTGAACTGTATCAGTAACTCCGTAAAGTTCACTCCTAAGGGCGGAACAGTAAGTCTTGCAGTTCGCCAGATTCCGTGCCCTAAGAGCGGCTACGGTTCATACCAGTTCGTAGTAAGCGATACAGGAATCGGTATGAGCGCTGAATTCCTTTCTCGCGTATTCGAACCTTTTGAACGTGAACGCACTTCCACAGTCAGCGGCATTCAGGGAACAGGACTCGGAATGTCCATCACAAAGAACCTGGTTGAAATGATGCACGGCGACATTAAAGTGGAAAGTACACAGGGAGTTGGAACACAGATTACCATCACCCTGACATTCCAGCTGACCGCCGATGAAACAGCCCTTCACGAAAAGGAAAATGAAGGACCGGTAAAGAGTCTTGAAGGTCTTAAGATTCTGCTTGTAGAAGACAATGAACTCAACCTGGAAATTGCAACGGAAATTTTAAAAGACAAAGGTGTAGATGTTGATACGGCAAATGACGGATCCATTGCCCTTGAAAAGATGATTGATGAAGATCCTGAACGTTATGACCTGATTCTTATGGATGTACAGATGCCGGTAATGGACGGCTACGAAGCAACCCGCTGCATCCGGCGTCTGCATAATCCAAAGAAAGCTCAGATTCCTATTATTGCCATGACAGCCAACGCCTTTGAAGAAGACAGGCGGGTTGCCCTGGACGCAGGAATGAACGAGCACCTGGCAAAACCGATTAATCCGGAACTCCTTCTCAAAGCGGTCGCCAAGTGGATATGAGTTTATCGAAACCACCTGAGACTCAATCGCTTTTATAACATCTTGAACAACAGTCTCCCAGTCCCAAGATGGGTTACCAGGGCCGCGCCATAAGGCGCTGCATGTGAAGCGCGTATAGGAAACTATACAGCCACGCTTCAAATGCCCCTGGAACCACATCTTGCTCCTTCGCGCCTGTTGTATCAGTTTTTCTAAATCCAAATGTTTCTGTCATTTCGATAAACTCAATGACCACAAAACAGTAAAGAAGTTCACACGCCCCATTCTGTGACTGGGAGTCAGTTACACAGCAGAAATATTAAGCCCGTTGCTTTATTTACGCTTGTTTCTGATAACGCCGCATACTACAGTAACTGCAAAGGTAATTGCCATGTCAGGTACAGTATTTCCTACAGGAATATCAAAGCGCATGAGGAAGCGGTAAAGAACGAATCCCACTACCCAGATTACAGCCTTCATGATATCCATCTGTTTTTCTGTGCTGTCAGTCTTTACAATAAAGTAATCGGCAAGCTGAATGGCAATCATCGGAGCAAATACAGAACCGATAAGGTACAGGAAGTTTGTAATATCATCCATAGGAATAAGAACAGCGCCCAGAGTTCCAAGAATTGTAACTACAACGGCAGCCCATTTCCCACTGATTTTTCCGTATACAGTTTCTGAACTTACACCGCCTGAATAGGCATCCATGAATGTAGTTGTAACTGTAGAGAACACGATGATGATAAGTCCTACGATTCCAAGACCTGACTTTGCCATGATTGTTGCAATGCCTGCTTCTCCGGTGAAGATTGCAGCGCCCATACCGATTACATACATCCAGATACTTACAACACAGTAAACAGCGGCACTTGTTACGGAAGCAGCCAGAGGTTTTTCTGCGTCTTTTGTGTAGTCACTGATAAGCGGAAGCCAGCTCAAAGGCATGGCAACTGCCAGTTCAATGGCGGCACCAAAGCTCATGGCTTCTTCTTCGGCTGCAGAAAATGCAACGCCGTTTTTTGTAAACAGAACGATCTTGCTCAGAACCAGAGTAAGAATAAAAAGAGCCGACATTGTTACAGTGTTGATCTTTCCGAGATTTGTGAGCCCGATGAAAATCCACACAAGAATCAGAGCTCCGATCAGGACAGCCCACAGCTTTGCAGAAAGGTTTCCGCCGCCAAAGCTGAAGATTTCGTTTACCGAAAGTGCACCGTCATAGATCATGATTCCGGTCCATCCCACAAGCTGAACTACATTCAGAAGAGCAAAGAATTTTGCACCGATGTTTCCGAAGCTGAATCTTGTAGTTTCCATGGCACTCTTTCCGCTGAGTCCGCCAATGTAGCCGGCGCCGAAAAGAAGTGCACATCCGATTACGTGCCCGATGATGATTGCAAGAAGCCCTTTCCCAAAACCGAGAGGGGCAAAATATGTACCTGTCAGAATTTCTGCAATTGAAAGTGCAGCTCCGAACCAGATAAGTCCTGAGTTAAATACAGAGATTTTCTTTTCCATAAAAATAGTTTCCTTAGAGTTTAGTAGTTTCCGTCGATTGCGAAGGCGTGAGCCATTGGTCCGCTGCCCTTTCCAAGATCCAGCATTGCGCCAAGACATCCGGAAATGTAAGCCTTTGCGTGGCTGATTGCGTCGGAAAGATTCATGCCCTTTGCAAGATTTGAAGCAATGGCGCTTGAAAGAGTACAGCCGGTTCCGTGTGTATTCGGATTGTCGATTCTCTTTCCTTTGTACCAGGTAAGTTTTCCGTTTTCGCACAGAAGGTCATTTGCGTCGTTCAGGTTGTGACCGCCCTTAAGAAGAACAGAACAGCCGAAGTCTGCCGCGATTTTTTTTGCCGCAGTTTCCATGTCTTCTACCGATTCAATCTTCATGCCGGAAAGAACTTCCCCTTCCGGAATGTTCGGTGTAATTACACATGAAAGCGGAAGCAGTTCTTTTTTGAGAGTTTCAACGGCATCATCGCTGATCAGCTTTGAGCCGCTTGTAGCTACCATTACAGGGTCCACTACAATGTTCTTTGCTCCGAACTCCTTAAGCTTCTTTGCAATTGCCCTGATAAGGTCGCTTGAAGAAACCATTCCGATTTTTACTGCATCAGGAGTGATATCAGTAAAAACGCTTGTTAATTGTAACTCCAGGAAATCCGGCGTTACTTCCATAATACCCTGAACGCCGGTTGTATTCTGGGCTGTCAAAGCGGTGATTGCACTCATGGCATATACGCCATTTGCAGTCATAGTTTTGATATCAGCCTGGATACCGGCGCCTCCGCAGGAATCACTTCCCGCAATCGTAAGTGCTGTGTTCATTACAGCCTCCTAAAAGAGGTTCACAGGCGGTGCCCTCGAGTGAACCGTAAAGTTTTTTTTCCACTGCAAGTTTGCGTCAGCAAACTTGTGGAGCTCGCCGCAGGCGAGCGACGTGCCCTCAGACGGATAGAGTTATATATTTGTGAGTTTGCGAAAGCAAACTCAGTGAGCATGTCGCAGACATGCGACGTGCCCTAACATGTATAGTCGGCCAGAGCAGAAAGTTCTTCCCAGTCCGGCACTGTACTTTCATCGTAAACTCCGCAGGTTTTAAAACCTGCGTTTTTTGCTGTGCGTGCGGCAAAAAGAGCGTCTTCAAAAACGCAGGTTTCGCCGGGAGCAGTTCCTATTGATTCGGCCGCCATCAAATAAATTGACGGGTCACTTTTAGACTTCCCGATTTCGCTGGAACAGAAAACGCCCGAAAACCAGTCAAGAATTCCAAGGCGCTCGAGCGAAGTCTCTACGTGGAGCCTTGAAGCAGAAGTTGCCACCGCCATGGGAATTCCTCTTTCCCTAAAGCCCCGGATAATTTCCAGCACTTCTTTTTTTGCCGGAATAATTTCGGCATACTGTCTGTCGGCAGCGGCAAGAATTCCAAGCTTGATTTCTTCTGCATCAAGGCTCATGGAATACTGCTTCTTTATGAAAGCGGCTCCTTCCTCAAAAGTCAGATGATACACCTGGCGCGGAAGTTCTGGATCAGCCTTTATTCCGAACTGTTCCAGGTACAAAGCCGGAAGAACTTTCCACACCGGAAGTGAATCCAGAATGGTTCCGTCCAGATCAAAGATAGCTCCGCGGATTTCTTCGAACATCTAAAAGTTTTCCTTGCAGATTTTTACCAGGTCTCTTGTAGCACCTTCAATGTCATCGGCAGCAAAAATTGCACTGATAACACTGATTCCCGCAATACCTGTTCCCTTAAGTTCTGCAGCATTGGAAGCCTTGATTCCCCCGATTGCAACTACAGGAATTTTTACTGCGTTACAGATTTGGCGGAGAGTTTCAAATGAAACAACATCGGCATCCTTTGTGCTTGTGGCCCACATGGCTCCAACGCCAAGGTAGTCGGCTCCGTTTTTTTCAGCTTCCAGAGCCATTTCCACAGTCTGAACAGAAACCCCGATTATCTTGTCTGGTCCCAGAAGTTTTCTTACTTCCCCTGAGTTCATATCTTCCTGACCAACGTGTACACCGTCGGCATCAATATCCTTTGCAATCTGAACGTTGTCGTTGATTACAAAAGGAACGTTGTATTTTCTGCACAGAACTTTAAGTTCAACAGCTTCTTCGCGGAAAGTTTTTTCGTCCAGTTCTTTTTCGCGAAGCTGCATGAATGTTGCTCCACCCTTAAGTGATTTTTCTACATCATCAGCCAGGCGGCGTCCGTTCAGCCAGTAACGGTCAGTAATTGCGTAACAAAGAAGATCTTCTTTTTTCATTTCCCTACCCCTGAAGTTTTTCTTCGGCTTTTGCCAGGCGTTCCATTTTGCCTTCCATAGTATTTTCGTATCCCGGGCGGATATCGGCTTTAAGAATCACTTCCGTACGGATTCCTTTTTCTGCCAGAACAAAAGTAGCTTTCTTTACGCATTCCATTACTTCGTCCCAGTCACCTTCAATTTCGGTAAACATGGAAGTAGTCTTATACTTGAGTCCGGATTCCTTAATTACACGGCAGGCTTCTGCAACGTGTTCGCTAAGTTCATCACCAACTCCAAAAGGAGCAATGGCCACAGCAATAAGTGTATTCATAATCAGTCCCTTCTATATTATTTGATTTCAGAAATGCCTTCGGCAACTTCACCACCGGCAAGATACAGTTCATCAAGGAAGTTTCTCTGGAAAGATCCCGGACCGCGGCATTCTTTTTCGGCACGGCTTCCGGCCTGATTGTAAACAAGAGTTGCAGTAAGGGCTGCAGTGAAAGGATCGGTAACGCTGGCGTAAACTGCACATACACCGCCAAGAGAACATCCCATGCCTGTTACCATCGGCATGAATTCTGAACCGCCTTTGCAGAACACAATTGTTTCACCGTCGGTTACCAGGTCGGTCTTACCGCTTACGGCAACGGCGCCCCCTGTGTATTTTGCCAGGGCTTTTGCAGCAGTAACTGCCGAAGCAACTTCGTCAGTTGAATCTACGCCGCGTACCACAGCGTCTTTCTGTTCGCCGGCATCCAGCCCCCACAGTTTTGCAAGTCCGATAGTTTCACTTGCATTTGCACGGATAATCTGCGGTTTGTATTCCTTGAAAGTTTTAAGAAACTCTGTGCGGTCTTTTCCAAGTCCTACAGCTACAGGATCCAGAACCCACTTGTTTCCGCTTTCGTGGCAGGCTTTTGCAGTGGCAGGAAGAGTTTCTGCATAAACCGGGAAGATTGTTCCAACGTTGATGTAAAGTGATTTTGACCCCTGGGCCAGAGAAATTCCTTCATCAGGCATGTAAACCATGGCGGCAGAACCGCCAACAGCCAGCTGGGCATTTGCTACAAAGTTGATTGTAACAGTATTTGTGATTGATGGTGCCATCGGATTGGAAGCTTTAACATCTTTGATGGCAGCTGCGATTTTCTGACCAAGTTCGTCTTTTGTAATCATAAGGACTCCTGAAATCAAATGGGCCCTTCGACAAGCTCAGGGACCATTTGAAATAAAAAAAAGTGTACCCCGACGGATACACCATTACTCAAAGTCCTTTCGTCCCTACGTTGGCATTATCCAAATCAGGTTATGGGTCGAAAGTCACACTTTCCTCTCAGCCAGTTTACCAGCTCCCCTTTTCATCCTTATGATGTATTTTTTCCGTCATTTTTTCAAGGGGAGTTCCACCTAATATACAAAGAACGGAATCAGAGCTATTATGGAGAATGAAAAATGACCTTCAGGAGGTAATTCATGTCTATTTTAGTTACAGGTGGCGCAGGATTTATTGGAAGCCACACAGTTGTTGAACTTCAGAATGCAGGATACGACGTAGTTGTTCTTGATAACCTGGCAAACTCAAGTGAAAAATCACTTGAAAGAGTAGAAAAGATTACAGGAAAGAAAGTTAAGTTTTATAAAGCCGATATTCTTGACCGCGAAGCACTGAACAAAGTTTTTGAAGCCGAAAAGATTGATTCAGTAATTCACTTTGCAGGTCTTAAAGCTGTAGGTGAATCGGTTGCTAAGCCATGGGAATACTACCAGAATAATGTTTCGGGAACCCTTACCCTGGTAGACGTTATGAGAAATCACGGATGCAAAAACATCATCTTCTCTTCTTCGGCAACAGTTTACGGTGACCCGACCTTTATTCCGATTACAGAAGAATGTCCTAAAGGACAGTGTACAAATCCTTACGGCTGGACAAAATCTATGCTGGAACAGATTTTAAGCGACATCCAGAAAGCAGATCCTGAATGGAACGTTATTCTGCTCCGCTACTTCAATCCTATTGGTGCACACAAATCGGGTACAATGGGTGAAAATCCAAACGGAATTCCAAACAACCTTATGCCTTATGTTACACAGGTGGCTGTTGGAAAACTTAAGGAACTTGGTGTATTCGGAAACGACTACGATACTCCGGACGGAACAGGAGTTCGCGACTACATCCACGTTGTAGACCTGGCAAACGGTCACGTAAAGGCTATCAAGAAGCTTGAAGAAAAAGCCGGACTCTGCATCTACAACCTGGGAACAGGCCACGGCTACTCTGTTCTGGACATCGTAAAGAACTTTGAAGAAGCAAACGGCGTAAAGATTCCATACTCAATCAAGCCACGCCGCCCGGGCGACATTGCAACATGTTACTGTGATCCTGCAAAAGCCGAAAAGGAACTTGGCTGGAAAGCACAGTACGGAATCAAAGAAATGTGCGAAGACTCATGGAGATGGCAGTCCAACAACCCTAACGGTTACGAAGACTAAAACGAAAATATTGAAGTCTGTTCGTTTTAGGAATATAATTTAAGTATAATCTTACAGAGAAGCAGGATTTTCCTTCGGGGAAATCCTGCTTTTTTTTTCAGACGGTCCCTGAGCTTGTCGAAGGGTCGAAGGGTCCTCTGATTGGGGGTAAAATATGAAAGTAGTAATAATCGGTGCAGGTGCTATGGGCTGCCTTTACGGAGCATACCTTAGCAAGAATAACGATGTAGTCCTTCTGGACAGCTTTGAACCTCAGGTTGAGGCTCTGAACTCAAACGGAATCACTGTCCTTGAAGAAGACGGAAACGAATACTCATACAAAAACATCAGGGCCTTCAAATCGGGCGACTTCCACGAAGAAGCCGACCTTGTAATCGTGTTCGTAAAATCAACATTTACAGAAGATGCCCTGCACGACAACAAGTTGCTTTTTGCAAACCACACAATCGTTATGACACTGCAGAACGGTGCCGGCAACGACAGAAAAATCGCAAAGTATGTAAACAAGAAGAACATCGTAATCGGAACAAGCAAGCATAACTCTGTGAACATGGGAGGCGGAAAAATCCGCCATTCGGGAACCGGTGAAACTACAATCGGAAGCAACAGTGACGCAAAGAAGACTTTGAACACAATCGAAAAACTTCTTACAGACTGCGGATTCAAGGCAGCCATTACAGACGACATCCAGCGGATTATCTGGAGCAAGCTTTTTGTTAATCTTTCAATCAACACTTTTACAGCCATTACCCGCTCGCCTATCGGCTCAATGATCGACAACAAGTACGCCTGGGATTTTGCTGAAAAAATGATCTGTGAGGCGGTTGATGTGGCAGAAGCCGACGGAACTCATTTTTCTTATATGGAAGTTCTGAATATGGTTCACCATGTATGTGAAGATGCAGGAAGCGGTTATTCTTCAATGAGCCAGGACGTAATGAACTGCCGCCGTACAGAAATTGATGCAATCAACGGAGCCATTGTAGAACAGGCCCGTCTGTACAACGTACCTGTTCCTTACAATACGCTGATTGTGGATCTGATTCACGCCATTGAAGGTTCGTACAAATATCAGCAGAAATAATTACCAGTGGAATTCAGCTTCAAAGCTTACTGCTTCGGAAGTTTTTCCAACCACTACAATCTTCTTTTCTTCCTCATTGATGTCGCCGTAAATCTGAAGAGTGTCATCAATGACGGCTTCTTTTGAAAAGTTGATTCTGAAGTCGGTAAATGCTTTGTTACGTAATTCAGCCGGAAGTGCATCTACTGCAAAAGCCGCATAGCGGGAATTATTTGTGTGACCGTTGGCATCAATGTCTGAATAACAGATCTTGCGTTCAGCCAGAAGTTTTGCCTCCGGTGACACAGTAATTTTTCCGCAAGGAATCAGGTCGTGTTCAGTCTGCAGTTCGCTTGGAACACGGAGGCCCATTTCGTCAAACTTCTTTACAGGCATAAGTCTTCTGGAATTAAGGTCAACCAGAAGCCAGGTGGAAAGACCGGAAATCAGTTTTTCGCCGTCTTCAGAAAGAACTTCGTAGGCGCGTACAAACTGAAGGGCTTCCGACTTTTCTTCCCATGTATGAAGAACGATGTGCTGGTTTTCTACCGGGTACTTGTGAATTCTGAAAGAAACGCGGGATACCAGAATGGCAACACCTTTTTCTGTAAGAACTTCACGGCTCATATTCTTGATGTTGAAATCTTCAACTGCAGCGTCGGAAGTAAGCTTTAAAAGTGAATCCAGGCCGAATTTCTTGTCTATGTTGCACTGGGAAAAATAAGCCATAGTTTCAAAATAGAACTGTCCGTTTTCGTCGTGATACTGTCTGTAAGTGTTCATACATAGCCCCCGTTTTGTCATAAAACTTTCGTTAATAACCTTATTTTATAAAATTCCGCCCTTTTTGTAAGGTGGGGGATTCCTATTATTAAAACATTGTTATTTGTACCTTAGAATATTAGTATCTAATAAAAAAGTTCGGAGGAACCATGAGATCTTTATTAAGAAAATTATCATTATTTACAATCGCTGTTACTGCGCTTTTAGCAATCAGCTGCAGCGCTTCAACTGGTGGCGGCGGCAGCGGAAGCAACCCGCTTGATAACAGTAACGTTAAAGCACGTTTCATATCGCCATCAACAAACATCTCGCCAAATGATTACCGCTATGAAATAATTAACTTCTATAACGACAATACTTTCGCTGTATATGAAATTGCTGATTCAAAAGAGTCTTTTATGAAAATGACTCTTTCTGATAGAGGAAAGGAAATTACATTTCACGAAGAATTCTTAGAAGCTTCCGGTACATACACTGGAGATCCTACAAAAGAATCTTCTACTGTAAAATTGCATGTTACAAAAGAAATTAAACTGGACTCTTTTGGAACGTATATGTCATATATTTTTGATTCGGATAACTATATTACCTCCGGAAATAATACTTACATAAACATTACTTCAAGCATTTTCGAATATGAAAATAGAAATGAAGAAATTGATGCCGTAATAAGTAATTATAAAACTGATGTTTATGGCAACAGCTACGAAAACGTTACGCGTCCTGTAACATCCTTAAAGGGAGACTGTTCAGATGTAGCAATAGTCCTTAACTGGGACACAATTAACTGTGCCAAACAGTTTACTATTTATTTCAGCAAAGAAAATGATTATTCAAAAGCAGAGAAACTGGGGACAACAGGAAATTCGTCTTACAATTCATACGTTGTTCCTTCTGCGGACTTAGAAAAAAACGCAACTTATTATTTCTGGATTAAGGCAGAACTTATTACCGGAGATGTTTCTGAATTAAGCCCTGCTTTACCGGTAAAATTCACAACTGTTAATGCACCTAGAATTGACAGAAGTTATGCAGGCGGAACTTTTGAAATTTATCCTGTTTCAGGAGCCACTTCTTACAAAATCTACAGAAGTACTACAAATGATGTTTCCACTGCAGAACTTATTGATACCAAGATTGTTGAGTTATATTCTTCATACATTGAATACACGGACAAAAAGCTTAAGAAAAGCGGAACTTACTACTACTGGGTTACTGCAGTAAAAGACGGTGACGAAAGCAATTATTCAAACGTTTTTTCTTATGAGTTCACTTTGAAAAAAGTGTTTATCAGCGGAACTTCAATATCAGATAAATACCTCCAAATCAGATGGGATTTAATTGATTATTCCGATTCTTATTATGTTTACTACAACACCGTAAATGATTTTGAAACTGCAACAAAAGTTTCCGATACAATAGTTCCGTCATCAGATGCAGATAAAGGTTCTTATTCCTTCTTTAACCTGACCTTTGGGGAAAGATATTATTTCTGGGTTCAGCCTGTTTCTTCAGATCCTGATGTAATCTATGAACCAAGTGACGCACTAAAATGTAAATTCGTTAATATTACTGCTCCTTCAATTTCTGTTTATAACAATGGAGACAACAGAGTAAAAATTTGGCTTTCTTCTGGAAGCATTAATGTACATAAAATCTATAGGAATACAACTGACGATATTTCTACAGCAACCTGTATTAACGATAATGCACCTGCATACGAATACATTTATGACCCGATTACTGAAAGCGGTACATATTATTACTGGGCAACAGTTGTAGAAAAGGGCTACGAAAGTGAGTACAGTAAACCAGACAGCGTTGACATTACATATAAAACTATCAGCGACCCAAAAAACTTAAATGCTTATTTCTCAGGCGGAAAAATCAACCTTACCTGGGATGTTCCTGCAATTGGAAATGTTGTGAGCTATGATGTTTATGCTTCAAAAACTGGTAGTGGCAGCGGTTACATAAAAATTAAAACCGTCACAACAAACAGCGCTACAATCAGTTCAGAAGATACTCCTGCCGGTTCAGATATATTTACAACCTCAGGTACCAGATACTTCATGGTTAAAGCCAAGAATGCAGCTGGCCAGGAAAGTGATTTTTCAATTTACGCTCGTTGTTCTTACACTTATTACCCGATTCTGGCACCTTCTTCTGTTACAGCAACATTTTCTAACGACTATAATTCTTTAGTCCTTTCCTGGGATCCTGTTAGTAATGCCAGATATTACAAAATCTACTATTACTCATCAAACAGTGAATTTTCATCTGTAAGTGAATATTACTGGATGAAATTAAACGATTCTGTATTTTCTACATCTTATTCTGTTCCGGAAAGTATTCTTTCAGATTACCCGTATATCGCATTCAGTGTAAAAGCATTCACAGCTAGTGATGAAGAAAGTGATTATAGCAATATGTCAAATGTTATAAACATGGAACTTCCTAGACCTACAACTATTAAACTGACTCTGTACTCATATTTGAATAAGTTACTTTTCACATGGGACAAAAGTACGGAATCCGGAATTGAATACAAAATCTACCAGGGACCATCAGGAGATTTTTCAGAAGCAAAACTCATAGGTACAACAACAGACAATTCGTTTTGTTATACATATACTGAAAGTGGTTCCTTCCAGTTCTGGGTTATTGCCACACGCGGAATACAGAAATCATTCAATACATACGGCTTCAATTCCAATAGCAGAACTTTATATTTTACTTCTGATGTGAAATCAGATGCTGGAAGTGAATCTGCTATAACCGAAACAGATGTTATTGACCTTTCAACAGAAACCTGGAGCAGCACAAAGCTTAGGGCATGCGAACTTATAAGTGGAAAAAAAGTTGCTTTCTATAAATTTCAGGTCCACACAGGAAAGAAATATGCTGTCAAATGGAATGATTACTATCAATCTGACAGCTCTGTTAATCTAACCCTGGATGTAAAAGTAAGTGCATACCTCCCGGGAGCTTCCAACAACAAAATTTTTAATCAAACAGATAGCGGAAGTACTTCTCCACAACAATTTGTTTCCCCATTAGATGGCTGGGTAATCATCATGGTGGAACCATACAGTTCATCTTCCACTTCCGGTGGAACATATGAAATTGGCGTTTACGAAGTAGAATAAACGAAAAATCAAATAGGCCCTTCGACAGGCTCAGGGACCATTTGAGAAACGAAGAAGCCAGCAGGCATTGCCTGTTGACTTCTTTTTTATTAATTCATATAACACGTTCCAAAAAAATAGGAAAAAGTATGAAATCTTTATTAAACAAATTTCTCAGACTGGCACTTATTACGGTAACAGTCTGTCTTGTCAACTGCAAGGCTACAGTTTCGGGTGACAGCAGCAATTCCGGTGCATCACAAAACAAAAATATTTCAGCCCGTTATGTGGCAAAAGTTTCCAGCCTTACGGCGGAAAAAAGTTTCATGACCATTAATTTTTATGATGACTTAACTTTTACTGTTTTTCAGTCAGGTCATACAGAAAACAGAGAGTCAGGACTCCATTCAATAATAGATGAAGAATTTCTTGTAAAATCAGGAACATACACAGGGAATTCTGTACTACAGTCAGGAACTATTTCCCTTAAAACAACAAAGGAAATTTCTCAGGAATCTTTCTTTACTGATTATATTACATTCAGCAGCAACCTTGAAAATTTTACAGTCACCGGAAACAAAGCTTACCTGAAAATTTCTTCAAGCGCTTTTTCTTATACTGACGTTTCAAAAGAAGAAAAATTTGTTGTTTATAATGAATCTTCTGATTTTATGGACTGCACTTTTGAAAGCATAAAGAAAACTATAAATATTACCGGGTACAACGTTACTTCCGATGGAACCAGTCTGACCCTGAAATGGCCTGAATTGAAGAATGCCGAAAAGTATACAGTTTACTTCAGCGAAACAGGAAATGGCAATTCAAAAGAAGAACTTGATAGCATAAACTGGGACTCCCTCTCCGGTTCCAGCTCAACAGTTACCTATACACTGCCTTCTGACCGTCTTGAAAGAGGAAAGACTTATTATTTTTGGGTTAGAGCAGAATTTGTATCTGGTGATCTTTCCGCTTTTGATTATCCATATTCACTTTCCTACACAACAGTCCCTGCCCCGCAACTTTCTCTTTTCACGGACGGATTTAATATCAGTACTGTTCCCGGAGCAACCTCATATAAGATTTACAGAAATACAGTGGAAGATGTTTCTTCTGCAGTCCATATTACAACTGTCAATTCATCCGGACATTTTGTTGATAACACACTGCACCAGACTGGTTCCTATTACTACTGGGTCAAGGCAGTAAAAGGATCAGAAGAAAGTGATTTCAGCAGATACCTGAAATTTGATTTTGTTGTAATAAAAATTTCTGCACCAAAAATAGGGCGCGTTCATTATGACCCAACAAAAGGTATTTTCAACTTGAACCTGGAAGCCCCAGAAACCGGAACTGCCGTACGCTATGACCTTTATGTCAGTTCTGATCCAAAAGAAAATTACACAAAGCTTACAAGTTCTGAAAATCTTTTGATAGAATTCTCAATTGAAGATTCCGATGTATTCAAGACCTCTGGTGAAAAATACTTCAAGGCAAAAGCTGTAAATGCAGAAAATGAAGAAAGCTCTTTTTCAAATGACATGATTATCAACTACACGTATTACCCGCTCCTGATGCCGGAAATTATATCTGCAACCTTAAGTGACAGTAATGTAATCACTCTGAACTGGAAACCGGTAAAAGATGCTGCCTGCTATAAAGTTTACTATTACCGTGAAATTGTCTTTGATGCCAAAATTTTCCCCGACGAATCTGATTATGTTGAAATCCCGGAACCTGTTTACTCAACTTCGTTCATAATCCCGGAAGACGTTATCCTTCCTGACAATAATTACTATTACGAATTCACAGTAAAAGCCTTTACCACTTCTGATGAAGCAAGCCAAATGAGTGTCTCTTCAAAAGGCATTCTAATCCACAGATAAATTACTCATAAAAATCCCCTCCTGCAGACATGACTGTG
>JAZLIM010000081.1:0-30912 GCA_045617385.1 Treponema sp. | reverse complement strand
GTCTTTCAGGTCATAGTCTGAACCAAGAACCTGAACAACTTTGTTGAATACATACTTCTGGCGTTCTACCGAACAGGCAGCATCAACTTCATCAAATGAGTTCTGCTGGAAGTAAACTGCATCCAGGAAGTCACTCTTCATGTAAAGAACGAAGTCTTCTGTTGTAGTACCTTCTTCACCAATAACCTTCATCATGTTATTAACTTCAACACCGGCTTTGAAGATGCCGCGTGCATAATCAACTTTTTCGTTTCTGATAACCGAGTTGTATTTTGACCATGATGTGATTGGTTCAATTGCAGGATATTTACGTGCATCTGAACGTTCACGTGAAAGACCGTGGAATGAACCAACAACTTTGAGAGTTGCCTGTGTAACTGGTTCTTCGAAGTTACCACCGGCAGGAGAAACTGTACCACCGATTGTTACAGAACCGAAGTTTCCGTCGCGGAGTTTTACATAACCTGCACGTTCGTAGAAGGCAGCGATGTAAGATTCCAGGTAAGCTGGGAATGCTTCTTCTCCAGGGATTTCTTCCAGACGTCCTGACATTTCACGGAGAGCCTGTGCCCAGCGTGATGTTGAGTCAGCCAGAAGCAGAACGTGAAGTCCCATCTGGCGGTAGTATTCAGCAAGTGTAACTGATGTATAAACTGAAGCTTCACGGGAAGCAACAGGCATTGATGATGTGTTACAAATGATGATTGTACGTTTCATCAGTGATTCGCCTGTGCGAGGGTCTTTCAGTTCAGGGAATTCCTTAATTGTTTCAACAACTTCACCGGCACGTTCACCACAGGCTGCGATGATTACAACGTCAACGTCGGCGTTACGGGAAGTAGTATGCTGAAGAACTGTTTTACCAGCACCGAAAGGTCCCGGGATACAGTATGTACCACCCTTTGAAACCGGGAAGAATGTATCGATAAGGCGAACCTGTGTAACCATTGGTTCACTTGGAGCAAGTCTTTCTGCGTAACAGTCAACTGCACGTTTTACAGGCCATTTGAAGACCATTGAAAGTTTGTGGTCTTTTCCTTTTTCGTCAGTAACAACAACCATTGTATCTTCAATAGTATAGCTTCCGGCTTTTGTTACTTTCTTTACTTTAAGCATTCCGTAAAGATCAAACGGAACGAGGATTTTATGAGTGAAAGGTCCTTCAGGAACAGATCCCAGGGCGTCCCCGCGCATTACTGTATCCCCTTCCTTTACCATTGGTGTCCAGTCCCATTTTACATCACGTGGAAGTGAGTCAACGTAAACACCTTTTTCAAGGAAGAAGCCTGCTTTTTCTGCAACCAGAGGAAGAGGGTTCTGAAGACCATCAAAAACCTGTCCAAGAAGACCAGGTCCAAGTTCGGCAGAAAGAAGTTCACCTGTAAGTTCAATCTTGTCGCCTTTCTTGATACCCTGAGTCATTTCGTAGATCTGCATCTGAGCTTTGTTTCCGCGAATACGGATAACTTCACCCTTAAGTTTTGTGCCATCTACAATAACATAGCCAACTTCGTTCATGGCAACATTACCATCGAATTCGATAGTTACCATGTTACCGTTGATGCCGACTACTTTTGCCTTTGTATCTGTCATTTATTTCTCCAAATTATTCTGACCAAGTATTGAATCATATATCTTGTGGTAAGAAGATATACCATTTTCACCATCAAATTTTTTTATTCTGGAAACCAGCATAAGTCTGATTCCGTATGCGTAGACTGCATCAGTTGAAAAAATATCAATCGGTGTAATTTCGTCCAGGAGCTTCAGTCTGTATTCATACAGAAACTGTTCAGCCGAAAGAGGACTGTCCATTCCTACTGCTGTACGTGCAGCCTGCTGGATATCAGCAGTGCAGCTTCCAGGCAGAGTGAAAGCATCCTTTTTCATTTTCTGGGCACGGATCTGAGCCAGAGCCAGACGTAAATCTCTTTCTTTCTGATACCAGGTATTCAAAAACTCAGAACCTGTATCGACCGTGTCACGAGGAGGAACCAGCGAAAGAGTTGAAAGAACTTTCTTTTCGCTTTCTGTCATATAACGTGAACACAGTTCAATGAAAGAAGATTCGCTCAACGGCATGGCACTTTTTTCACCGATGTTTCCAAGAGAAGGCAGCTGTGATACTAAAAAATAATAAGCAGCCACTATTCTATTCTTCCTTTGCAGCTTCCTTAAGGAGTCCTGCTACTTTAGGGTTCAAGTACAGTGAGAAAAGCTCAGCAACTGATTCTGCAGAATAATCGTAGAATGCAGCACCGTTTTTAACACCAATTCTGAAGCCTGCAGAAATTGTCTTGTCAGGTTTGATTTCAAGGCCTTTCTTGATTTCTGCTTTAAGAGATGTCTTGAATGCAGATTCCAGAGCTTTAAGGTCTTTTTCGGCAAGAAGAACTGAAAGTTCAGAAGCATCTGAGTCTTTTGCCCATGCTTTTACTGTTTCAGGTACCAGTTTTTTAAGAACATCTGCTGTAACAGCCTTACCTGTTTCGGCCTGAATGATTCCATCCAGAGTTCCTACAATTGAGTCTTTGAAAGAAAGCAGCAGATTACGGCTTGCCTGCATAACAGCTTCTTCGCTGGATTTTTCCATACGTGCTGTTTCTTTCTTTGCGTCTTTCAGGATAGCAGCGGCTTTTTCTTCAGCGTCAGCAACGATTGCTGCAGCTTTCTTTTCAGCTTCAGCAATGATTTTTGCAGCTTCTTTTTCGCTTGCTGCTACACCATCTTTTTTGATTTTATCAATCAGTTCCTGCAATTGAACATCCATTATGAACCTCACTTAATAATAGTGTCTCTTTTATAGATTTTAATTTTAATACCAAATTGGAGAATTTACAAATAAATATCTCCAAAATGTTTAATAATTTTAAAAAAAAATCTCAAATTAGAGAAAAACCCCGAACTGAACAGGCAATTCGGGGTCTTTTTTGAGTCAATTAGTGTTTTTTTTGGGGAAAATACAGCTTATTCGAATGAATAAACAGTCTTTGCCTTGTATTTCTGGCCAGGCTGAAGAATACAGCTTGGGAATTCTTTCTTGTTTGGTGTATCAGGGAATGCCTGAGTTTCAAGACAGAATGCGTCATGGCGGGCGTATGTTACACCGTTCTTTCCAAGGATTCCTCCGATATAGTTTCCTGTATAGAACTGACAGCCTTCAAGGTTTGTATAAACTGTCATTGAATGGCCTGTTTCAGGAGATTTTACAACACCGAATTTGATTACCTTTTCGTCATCCAGAGGATTTGCGCATCCACCCTTACAGTAGGCTTCAGTTACATAACAGTGGTCATAACCAACTCCTACGTCCTTGATATCCTTTCCGATTTTCTTTTCTTTATTGAAGTCAAATGCTGTTCCCTTAACATCAACAAACTTTCCGTTTGGAATCAGTTTTGAATCTACGTCCAGAATATACTTTGAGAAGAACTTGGCTGTATGATTTTCGATTGTTCCCTTTCCTGCCAGATTGAAGTAAGCATGGTTTGTAAGGTTGATTGGAGTTGCCTTGTCTGTTTCGGCAGTATACTTACATGTAAGGTTGTTTTCTTCATCCAGAAGGTAAGAAACTTCAATCTTTACGTTTCCAGGAAATCCCTGTTCTCCGTCAGGAGAAATGCGTGTAAATTTTACTCCGCACTGTTTCTTTGTCTTAACAGCTTTTCCGGTCCACATCATTTTGTCGTAACCTTCAAAACCACCGTGAAGAGTATTAGGGCCGTCATTTTTGTCCAGCATATATTTTTCATCGTTAAGTGTAAAAGAAGCTTTCCCGATTCTGTTTGCAAAACGACCTACAATTGCTCCGAAACAGAATTTTGTATTCAGATATCCCTCAATAGTAGAAAAACCTAAAAGAACGTCTGTTTTTGTTCCGTTTGCATTGTTCAGAACGATGCTAGTTAATGTACAACCGTAGTCTGTAGCAGAAAAACTCATTCTTCCGTTTGATACTGTCCAAAGATTCACTTTTGTTCCGTCACAAAGAGTACCGAATCTTGATTTGCTGATTTCCATAATATGTCTCCTGGATATTTTTTATTGTGCCATATCTATAATAAACTGGACTTCCGTAACAGAAAGTTTCAGTTCTTTTACAATATCATCTACCGAATAACCCTGGTTGTAAAGTTCAAGAACCTTTTCAGAAGAATCTTTACGTGAAACCCCCGAGGCCTTTTTTTCTTCCAGAATCCGGGTTGAAATTACAGGTACCTCACGGTAGGCAGCGCCTTCCCGTGTAAGGATTACTTCATCTTTTACAGGAACCTGCGGTTCTTCAAAAAGATCTTTCTGTGCAGGTTTATTTACCTGGTACACATCCGTAGGCTTTACAGCCGGACGTACAGACTGCCGGATTGTATCCCTTATCTGAGTAGCCCCCTGCTTTGCATTCATATCTGAATTTACAAGTGCAAGTTTCTTATTCAGCTGGTCAATTTTCTTTTCTGCTTCTGCATTGATTATTCTAAGCCGGTCTATAGTACCGTTCAAAAGATCAATATTATATGAAGTCTGTCTCTGCATATCACGGAGAACTTTTTCAACTTCAGTTTTTGTTTTTGAGACTATTTCATCTGTAGAAAAGATTTTCCTGAACCTTACGGCAAGCGCTATCCAGAGGACAACGTTCAAAATACAGATACCTGCTACCAGATAAACCATAATTACCTCGTGATGTCGATTATTGTGCCCAGATATGATTCTTTCAGCTTGTTGAACGGATTGAGTTCTTCTTTCTGTTCTTCTCCGCCGGTACCGTCAGACTTACGGCGGTTCCCGCCCTGAGGGGAATTACCGCCGCCATTGTCACTTACTGCTGTAGACTTTGCCTTATCATCGGTTGTCTGATGAACCTTTGTGGCGTTTTCCAGATTCTGCTGGACAGTCTTAGTCTGCTGCATTGCTTCGGAAAGCTGGGCAGCCTGCTGTGAACCTGCCAGCTTTGAAACATTCGCACTTTGCGAATACATTACCTGAAGATCAATTGGCTGTATACCCATTAATTTCCTCTTCTGACAAAGAAGGAGGTTCGTAGTCTCCACGTTTTACAAAGCTTCTGTCGTAGTAGAAAGTAACGTTCTTTGCATCATTTTTAACTTCATCAAGAACATCGCGTACGTAAACTTTTACGCCGGCATAAACAGTGCCTTCACACTTAACTTTACCAACGGCTTTAAGTTCGCGAAGATGTTCCTGGATTTTTTCAATCTGTTCTGACATTTCTGCTGTCTGGTCCATAATCTCGTCACGGCGGTGTTTGAAGCGGACAAGGTTATCTTCCTTTTCCTGAGACAGTTTACGTCTGATTTTTTTCTGCTGTTCAAGAGTTGCAATATCAAGGTCGATATTTTCAAGTTCCTTAACCAGGTCGGCCTGACTTTCCTGCAGTTCAAGGAGCTGCTTCTTTGCTCTTGGGTCAATACCAACTTCCAGTACTGTTTCAGCACCTCCACCAGGAGAACCGATATTGCGTGCACAGATTTCTTCGGTAGCAAAAAGATGTCCACCGGTAATCTGTGCCTTCTTTCCGCGAAGAACGATGTTCTTCATGGAAGTAACTTCTGAGTTCATGATACTGTCGAATACGATGATATTCTGTTCGACTTCTACGCGGGCTGCCTGGATAAACTTTGCCCAGAGAGATTTTCCCGCTTTGATATAACCTTCTTCTTTTCCGAATACACCCTGGCGGATTGTAATATTTCCGTCGGCTTCGATTTTTGACTTTCCGACAGATCCGTTGATTTCAATATCGCCGGAAGCCTTAACATCGTAACCGTCATCAACATTTCCTTTAACAACAACACTTCCAAGGAAGGTAATGTTACCGGTTTTGATATTTACAGCATCAAGATACTTAACTGGTTCTACTGTAATCTTGCCGTTTACAAGCATTACTTCACCGTCAGTATCTGCAAGAATTGTTACGCCGTCTTTATCGAGGTGTGTATTTGCACCAAGCTGAACCTGGATATCTTTTCCGTTCTTTGCTTCAAGGTAACGGCCGTAAACAGTCTTACCGCCCTTACCTCTTTCAGGAAGAATCTTGGTTGCGAGAGTCTGACCGGCAACAACATTCTGAATCTGGTTAAGTTCCTTATAGTCAACTTTGTCGTCTTCTGTAATCTTTGCGCGGAGTTTTTTAGGATCAGTTTCAAAGTTGTATGCAATATATGCATCATGACCGTCAACCGGAAGAACCGCAGTGGCAACTTCAAAAGGAATATTGTAAACAGGATTATCAACAAACTCGTTGACTTTCTGCATATTAATTCCGGCAACAACACCCTGCTGTTTGAGACAGCGCTCAATCATTTCAGCAGAAGCTTCGGCACCGCTCATAGAAGGAGCGGTAACCGTAATAGTTGCGTTCATTTCATCCTTGGCAATATCTACAGTAATAAGAACGTCTCCAGCTGAAACGTGCTTGTAGTCTCCAATCGGACAGTATTCCCCGCCGGTTCCATTCTTTACGTATTTCTTTACCAGCTCTTCGTCAATATTCATTGTGTCAGAACGGCGGGCCTCATTCATAACTTCCTTAAGGTCAACAGGAGATCCGGAACCAATAGGAAGAACAACTTTGAGCATAACCTGTGAACTGAAATGGCGGATGTAGAAAAGTCCGTCGGCATCTTTTACGAGAACTTCTTCGCTGATTGAAGACTCGCTGAAAAGGTCGTGTGAGGCCAGTATTGTTTCTTTTTTGATTGTTTCAGGTTTCTGATAGATACGAAGAGTCCACGGCTTTTTACCGAATCCCAGGATTCCTTCACTGCCTTTTTCTACTACTTCGTACTGGAGGTTTACTGTTTTTGTATCAAGCTGCACTGCGGCATCAGCCAGTGCTTCATCTACTGTGTCGGCGCGGACATCAACACTGTGAAGCTCCTTATCTATAAGGAGACGTTTTTTCATCTCTGCACGAAGCGTTTCCAGTGTTACCATAGATTTTAGATGATACCTCTTCTGAGATTTGTAAGTTTTGCACGGAGGCGGAGATTTGCCTTTGTGTGCAGCTGAGAAATGCGCGATTCAGAAACTTCAAGAACTTCACCGATTTCTTTGAAAGTAAGGTCTTCATGGTAGTAAAGGACGATTACCATTTTTTCTTTTTCAGGAAGTTCCTGAATAGCTTCGGCAATTACTTTTTTGATTTCTTCGCGTTCAGCAATCTTATCCGGTTCCAGACTTGAAGGAGCTTCAATATTGTCACCGATCGACATGCTGTCATTGTCATCTCCGGAATACCATACGTCATTCAAAGAAAGGATACTTGTTCCGCTTACCTTCATTACTGTTTTGTGGTATTCGTCTTCTGACATCTGCAGAGATTCAGCAATTTCAGAATCTGTTGCAGAACGGCCAAGTTTTGATTCAAGAGAAACGATAGCGTCTTCAATTTCACGTGACTTCTGGCGTACTGAACGAGGAACCCAGTCCAGCTGGCGGAGTTCATCAAAAATAGCACCACGGATACGTGTTACGGCGTATGTCTTGAACTTAACATTCTTTATAGGATCATATTTACTGATAGCATCAAGAAGCCCGAACTGTCCGAATCCAACAAGGTCATCATATTCAACACTGTTAGGCATACCAACAGAAACCTTTCCGGCAACATATTTTACCAGAGGCATGTACTGACGGATAAACTTGTCACGCAATGCAGGATCCTGAGTCTTACGGTATTCTGTCCACAGAAGATCTTCTTCTTTTGTATCATTGACTGAGTTCTGTTCGTTTTCTGCCATATAACTTCACCACTTTAATGAATTATTCACTTGATAATATTGAACTAATTGCTTTTGCCATCAGCGCAGCATCTTTTACTTCAGGTTCTTCAACCTTATTTGTTCTGACTCCGTTTGAAGCGAAATCAGACTCTGTATTTATTCCCTCTTCATCAGAAGCTGAGGAACCGCTCCTTCCCACACCATCGAATCCGTCAAAACTCGGAAGTGTATCCAGGTCTTCATCTTCAGCCGTAAAGGTAGCTTCTTCTCTTGGAACAGCAGGCTTTCTTTCTTCTGCCTGAATATCAGCCGTAACAGGAGCCTGTGTATCTTTCTTCACAGCTTCTTTACCCGAAACGTTATAAAGTGTTTCCAGGTTTCTTACAGGAACGAATTTCTGTTCAGCAGAAGTTTCACCGGGGGCAAATTCTTTTGCTTCATTTAAGTCTTCTATTCCCGTTGAAACAGCTCCCTGATTTGCAGCCCTCACTGCATCGGCAGCAGAATAATTCTTAGCTGCCGTTCCCTGTTCCATATCTGCGGCAGTCAGCATCTGATGGTTTGAACCAACAAAGTACTGGTTAGCCGACTCGTCCGAAGGAAGATCTTCGTCCTGAATTACAATATCTACAGTCTGGCCCTTTTTAGGAGCCTCTGCTGTTTCTGAAACATCTCCTGATGAAGATTCAACATCAAGAAATTTTTCAAACAGAACAGCAATTCCGAACCCCAATGCAGCAAACAGAATGGCAAATAAAAAAGCCAGAAGAACTGTACGCCCTGCAGGGGCATGGGAAATAATTGAACTGATAAGGGAAAGCAAAAAACCGCAGGCAGAAAAAATGCCGCTAAATTTGAGATTTTTAATATTCCGCCTCCCTTATCTGATAATTATACATCTATTTACCTTTTCTTCCAATAAATTTCTTAAGGAAGTTAGTTACCCCTTCATTTGTCTCAGGCTCTGTTTTTTCTATTTTACCTACAATGTGCTTCAGACAGCTGCTTGGTTTTGATGTAGGATTAACAACAATGAACGGTTTCTGTCTGATTACAGAAGCTTCAACTATAGGATCAGCATAAACACAGCCAAGATATTCAACCTTGTGATTCAGGAACTGACTTGCAATATTGATGATACGTTCTGCAATACGTTTTCCTTCATCCTGTGAGTGAACCCTGTTTACAATAAGCTTGATATCAATAGGTTCATCTACCACTTCTGTAGTAATAATTTTGATGATACCGTAGGCATCAGTAATAGCTGTAGGTTCCGGAGTTGTAACAACAAATACTTCATCAGCTGCACGAACAAACTGAAGAACGTTATTTGCAATACCGGCACCAGTATCAATGATGATGATATCAGCACTTCCAAGCTGGCTGAACTGATTTGCAAAGTCATCCAGTTCCTGAACTGTCAGGTTGGCAATCTTTGAAAATCCGTTTGCACCGGCAATGAATTTGATTCCGTATTCTGTATCAAGGATGATTTCCTTCATTGTCTTTTTGCCGTTAATAACGTGCATAAGGTTGTACTTTGGAACAACATTCAGAAGAACGTTTACGTTTGCCATTCCAAGGTCACCGTCAATGAGGATAACTTTCTTACCCAGCTGGGCATAAGCAATAGCCATATTTACAGCAATGTTTGTTTTTCCAACACCACCCTTTCCACTGGTAATTGCAAAAATGCGGGTATTCCGGTTTCTTACCGGGCGTGGTCCTGAGGAAGAAGGGATTGTTTCATCCCTCATAAGTTCTCTGAGTTCGTCAGCCTGTCCTTCCATAATTAGCAAACCTCACTATTCTGAAATTTTTGATTTATATGTTCACGGTCGATTTTAAAACCTTCCAGACGTGTCAGAAAATAAACAACATCTGCCGGAGTAAGATTTCTGGCAGCATTCTGGCCGTCTGTAATAAAAGCAATTTTCTTGCGCTTTTCATAAAGTGCACTGATGATATTTCCGTACTGACCGGATTCATCACACTTTGTTGCAATGACTGAACCGTAATTGAACGGCTCATAGTTATTCATGATATTTACGATGTCGCGGCATTTAGTCTTTGCATCAAAAGCAAGATATACATCCGGAGAAAGGCCCGGAACATCGAGCATGGCCTTCATCTGTCCGATGTGAACGCTGTCATTCGGGCTGTATCCTGAAGTATCGATATAGATTGCATCGCAGTGGTCTTTGTTTTCATCAAACAGAATCTTTAGATCTTCAACAGATTCTGCCTTCAGAACTTCACGTTTCAGATCATTTCCATAACTCTGAAGCTGCTGGATGGCACCAACACGATAAATATCAGTTGTAATCAGTTTTGCGTCGTATTTTCCGCCTTCCCGTCTTGTATCAATAATTTTACGGGCACAGAGTTTTACAAGAGTTGTGGTTTTACCAACTCCTGTAGGTCCTACAATAATTACAACATGAGGCGGTCTGTGATGCTGTGGTTCGGCAACAAAGATTGATTCCCCGATCCAGTCCACAACAGTGCGTTCCACAAAATCAAAATCCTTAAGCTGTTCAATAGAAAAAGTAGAACGGATTTTGTCTGTAATCATTGAGATATATGAGAATGAGAATTCGTTTTTCTCAAGAAGTTCTTCGATTTTTGAAATTGATTCAGGTTTTTCCTGAGATCCTACAGAAGAAAGTTTTCTGTTAATGGAATCCTGCATATCCTGAATCTGTGTCTGTACCTTATCCATCATCTGCATCTGAGCTGAAATCAGAGTAGAAGTCTGTGAGTTCAGAATTGCCTGGCGGTTTTCTTCCAGATGCTGTTCTTCTTCATCTATTTTCTGCTGCTCTGCAGTTCTGAAAAGGAAATTATTCTGATCACTTGCAGAAGGACGCGAACGTTCCTTTACTATATATTTTACGGTCACCTGTTCCTTGCGCCCGAAACCAAAGAAACCGCCCGAAAGAGAAATCTTTCTGTCTACAATGGTATAATCATTTCCGTACAGTTTATAGAGTCTGTTTCTAATGTCATTCAGAGTATCTGCAGTCATCTCCTGAACTACTTCGTCTTCGTACATTATGCAATTTCCTCACTAGTATTTGCTTCTGAAATTTCTCCGATTACTTCAATCTGGATTTTGTTTCCTGCAGCGTAGAGTTCAGTTTCGGAAAGAACTACAACGCCCGGGAATTCCCGTTCGATTGAAGAATGTACCAACTGACGAACAGCACTTGAACAAAGAATAATCGGAAGATTTCCCTGAGCCTGCTGGAGTGCATCTGTCATACATTTCATCCAGAGTCTTCTGTCTACAGGATCAAGAGCTACCATTGGTTTTGAACCGTCTTTCGGGTAAACTGCATGATCCATAATCATTTCTGCAAGACTCTGTGAAAGAACCATAAGACGAATCTTTTTGTTCTCATCTGCATACTGCATGGCTATCTGTTTTCCAAGTGTTTCCCTGACTTTTGCGGTAAGGTCCCATACATTTGTGGTAACAGGTGCATAATTGGAAATTGTTTCCAGAATAGGAACAATATTTCTGATGGAAACTCTTTCTTCAAGAAGATTCTTAAGGACTTTTTCAATCTGGCCGTAAGACATTTTTGCAGTTTCAAGAACTTCCTTAACCACAATCGGATTAGTCTTTTCGGCTTCGTCAATAATAGCCTTAACTTCCTGACGTCCAAGAATTTCTGCGGCATTGGCACGGATAATTTCGGTAAGATGTGTTGCGATGATAGTCGGGGGATCGACAACTGCATAACCTGCATCCTCTGCTTCCTGACGCTTGTCCTCCGAGATCCACAGAGCGTCCATTCCAAAGGTCGGATCCTTTGTACGTTCACCCTGAAGTTCCTGAAGAACTCTTCCTGTATTGATAGCCATATAATAGCCCAGTTTGATTGTTGCACGACCGGCTTCGATTCCGTGAATCTTGAAGCTGTATTCATTCGGCTCCAGAGTCATGTTATCCTGGATGCGGATTTTCGGAACGATAAGTCCCATATCAAGATTTGAAGCCTGGCGGATTTTTGTAATTCTGTTAAGGAGTTCTGCCCCCTTCTGATTATCTACCAGAGGAATAAGGGCGTAACCAAGTTCCAGAGAAAGCGGATCAATCATTGCGATTGTCTGATCATCCGGACTTCCGCCAACCTGCTTTGAAGACTTGGCTTTTGCTTCTGCTTCTTTTGCAGCCGCTTCAGCTTTCTGGCGGTTGTTTGTAAGCTTGAATCCGATTGCCACAAAGCCGATACCAATAACAACCAGAAGCAGAAGCAGAGACGGAGTTCCGCGTCCAAGAGCAAGTCCCATAACGGCAAGGAAGGCGCCCAGAACCACATAAATATATCCGTCTCTTGTAAAGTTATTCTTAAGGTCTTCGCCGAAGTCTTCGTCTGATTTTGTTCCTGTTACCAGAAGACCGGTAGCAAAAGAAACCATCATTGAAGGAAGCTGGGAAAGAAGACCGTCACCTATGGTAAGGCGTGAATATGCTCTGAGGGCTGTAGAAAAATCCAGGTGGTTATAAACCATTCCCATAATGAATCCGCCAATAAGGTTAACGACAGTAATAACAATACCGGCCTTTACGTTTCCTGAAACGAATTTGGAAGCACCATCCATTGTTGAATAGAAGTCAATTTCCTTACGGATTGCATCTTTAAGTCTTCCCGCTTCTACGTCATCAATGGCACCTGAATTAAGGCGGTTATCTACATCAAAAAACTTCTGGCTCATGGAATCCAGAGAGAAGCGGGCTGCAACTTCGGCGATACGGGTGGCACCCTTTGTAACAACGAGAACCTGAACAATAATCAGGATGATGAAGATAACGAAACCGACAACAATGTTGTCTCCGGTAACGATGTTGGCAAAGGCCTGCACCATGTTACTTTGAGACGCAAGAACTATGCGGCTGCCGCTTCCTGAAATCTTTCCGGCAAGAATCAGACGGGTTGAAGAAACGTTTATCCCAAGTCCGAACATTGTGAGAATCAGGATTATGCGCGGGAATGTATCAAAATCAGATGCACGGGGGATTGAGATAACTGAAAGAAGCACAAGAATAGAAGCCGAAAGGTTCAGTACCATGAAAAGATCTACCAGTACCTTTGGTACAGGAATCATCATGAAAACTATAACCAGAACGACACCAACGCCTGTGTAGTTTTTCTGTACGAAATTTAAAAATCGATTTCCCCGATTTTCGTTTGCCATTAAGCCCCCACCCAATGCAAGCAACCCGAGTTATCCCAAGTCAGAGTATAATTTTATTAATTATAACTTATTTCTTCAAAATATGCGAATAAATAAGTGCAATTGCTTTAAAATAATTCTGAGGAATTATATCACCTACGTCTACATCTGCATAGAGTCCACGGGCAAGCGGCTTGTTTTCTATAATAGGGATATCGTTTTCACGGGCAATACGTTTGATTATCTGGGCTTCGTTATCAGCACCCTTGGCATTTACCTGTGGAACTGCATCTACCACATCACGTTCGTATTTCAAGGCAACGGCGAAGTGTGTAGGGTTTGTAATTACAACGTCAGATTCTTTTACGGCTTTCGGAATGTTCTGCTGAAGAAGCTGCTGCTGCATGGACTTAAGCCTTGCTTTTACTTCAGGATCCCCTTCCATTTCTTTGTATTCTTCTTTCTGTTCCTGCTTTGTCATTTTCATTGATTCCATGAATTCATGCTTCTGAACAAAATAATCAGGAATGGCAATAACAAGAAAAAGAACAGCTACAATTACCAGAAGTTTTGCCGCAGTCCAGGCTATTTTTCCTATAGCCATACCTACATTTCCGTTGGAAATAATCTGCACAATATCCCAGATGTTTCTGCGGATCAGGATATAGGCAATGAAAACGATTATGGCCACTTTTCCAAGAGATTTTCCGATATTGAAAAGCCCCTGAAGAGAACCGATTGTTTTTCTGAAATACTCACCGAATTTAGGTGCGATCTTTGAAAACTTAGGCTCAATCGGTTTTGTACTGAAAATGAAGCCCTTAGTCTGGATTATGTTTCCGGCAAAAGCCGCAATGATTCCAACAAAACATGTAGGAAGAACAATTCTGAGGAAATAATTGAAAAAAGCAGAGGCCAGATTCGGGTCAGTAACATCAGGATTCGCTGTTCTTGAAAAATAGAATCTCAGAATTTCCATGCACTGTCCCAGAATATATTTTGAAATAAAAATAAGGGTAACAACAGTAAAAAGAAGCACAAGACTTCCGGCCAGTTCCTGAGTTTTTGCTACGCGGCCTTCCTGGCGGGCCTTTTCAATCTTATACTCTGACGGTTCCTCGGTTCTTCCTTCATCTTCGGCTGCCATTTACTAAAGCCCTCCCGAAAACTGCGAAAACAGACTTGAAATGTCTGAAAATCCCTTATTAAAGGAACGCACAAAGAAATCACTCATTGCAGGAAGCAGAGTCATTACCAGAAAGAAAGCCAGAAGAATCATAATCGGGAAACCTTCCGAAAGAAGATTCATCTGAGGTGCTGCCTTGGAAAGAAGTCCGGTGGCAACAGTTATCATAAGAAGAGTTCCCATAATCGGGAGAGAAATTACAAGAGCGTCAGAAAACAGAGAACCAAGGCCTTTGACCATAAAGCGCACAAGTTCTTCCCGGCCTTCAACAATAGAAAAAGCATTCAGAGCTTCAAAACTTCTGGCAAGGCCGCCAAGAAAGAGTTTCTGAAACCAGCGGTTCTGCATAAAAATCAGCATGGCAATCAGGTTCAGATATTGTCCCATAAGAGGATTTTCAACCTGACTTAAGGCATCGTATGCGGAAGCTGCAGAGAATCCCATCTGGAAGGCAAAGAACTGACCTGCTGTACTGAAGGCAGCAAAGATGATTGAAACATAAAAGCCCATGATGATTCCAATGAGGGCTTCCCCTGCCACCAGCAGAACAAACTCTGCCGAGAATGCCTGGTCTTCACCAAGAAAAGCTGAATAAGGAACCGGGTTTACAGAAGGCAGGATCAGAAAAGCCATGTAACCTGCCAGTGCCACTTTTGCAGCACGGTTTACCGCGCGTGTTGAAAAAAGCGGTAAAGTTACAAGCATTGCAAAACAGCGTGCATAAATCAGGAGAAAGTTAGGAGCTGAATTCAGAATTGTATCAAGCACTTCCTACTCCCGTATTATTTTGCAAAATCAGGAATTCGTGAAAACAGAGCTACGGTATACTGTCCCATATTTGTGAACATCCATCCGCCAAGAAGAGCAATTACAACAAGGATTGTGATAAGCTTTGGAAGAAAAGTTAATGTCTGTTCCTGAATGGAAGTGGTAGCCTGGAATATGGCAACTACAAGACCAACTATAAGGGCAAGTCCAAGACACGGAGCAATCAGTGTAATTACTTCTGTAATTCCTCCGCGCATAAGTGAAACTATATCGCCAGTACTCATTTACTCCCCCTTTACCTGATTACAGAAACAAAAAGCTGCTGGGTTAAAAGTCCCCATCCGTCTACAAGAACAAAAAGAATCAGCTTGAAAGGCATGGAAATCTGAACCGGAGGCAGCATCATCATACCCATAGACATAAGGATACTGGCCACAACCATATCGATGATAATGAACGGAATATAAAGAAGAACACCGATTTTGAAAGCAACTGTAAGTTCATGAAGAATATAAGCCGGAATCAGGATATGTGTCGGAACATCTGCCAGAGTATTAGGCTTTTCCATTTTTGCCATATTCATGAAAGTTCCGATATATGACGGATCTTCTGCCATCTGTGAGTACATAAAAATACGGATCGGTGCTTCAGCTTCACGATAAGCTTCTTCAAGTCCTATTTCACCGTCTGAGAGAGGCTTGAAGGAACGTTCATACATGGTTGAAAAAGTTGGCCACATAACAAAAAGGGTCATAAAAAGTGCGATTCCGTTAAGAACTGCAGTAGGCGGAACCTGCTGCAGGGAAAGTGCACGTTTTATAAAATCAAGCACGATTGAAAAACGAAGGAAACAGGTTACCAGAATCAGAAGACTTGGCGCTACTGAAAGAACTGTAAGCAAAATAAGAAGTCTTACAGAAAATGCTACTTCACGGCCGGTCTGAGGCTGAGTAATTTCTACAGAAACATTCGGGATAAGAGGCTGTGTAACATTGCGGCTCATTTCAGTATTTCCGCGGGTTGAGCCCTGCGGAAAACCTGAGCTCTGGGCATACACGCCGGAAACCGCAAGAAAGAGAAGACTGACTGCAATGAGCTTTTTCAAATAAGACATACTCCACCTACTCTTTCTTGTTCAGACGTGAACGCTGGCTTGAAAGAACATCTTCAATGTTCTTTTCAGATCCGCTGAAAACATTTCTGTTTGTGTTTTTTCCACCAGGAAGGAACATATCGAGGATTTCAGAAAAGTTTCTGGCTTTCTGTGAATTCTGATTTTTGTCAGCATTCAGATTCATGGCACTGATACGGTCTTTGTCTGTAATTTCCCCGATCAGATTGATTCCGGATTCTGTTACGCCAAGAATGTAGGCATGTTCATCAAGATAAGTAACGATTTCAACTGATTTACCTGGCGCAAGGTTCAGGAATGCAACCCGGCGAAGGAATTCATCTTCATCTTTTGTCTTGTTTACGTTTCGTTTTACAAAATACAGAACACCGTAAACAGCAGCACAAAGAACTGCAAGAATGAGAATCATTTTTACAAAGGGCCATACTGATGATTTCTTTTTTCCGCTGTTAAACTGAACGGAACCATCACCTGCATCCCCAAAAGAATCTGTTGAAAGAATGATTGTATCTTCGCTGATCTGCGAAGGAACCGACTGTGCCTGTGCAAAAACACCGAAACTCAGTGCCGCAAGCAAAAACAAAAAAAGACTTTTTTTAAAAGAAAACAATTCTGCCCCCACCCAAACAAAACCGTTTAAAGCCGGCATTTCCCCTTCTGCCGGCTTCAGGTAAATCTTCTAGCGAAGATCAGAAACTCTTTCCATTGGAGAAAGAATTTCAGTTACACGAACACCAAAGTTTTCATCGATAACTACAACTTCGCCTTTGGCAATCGGTTTATGGTTTACAAGAATGTCTACAGGTTCACCGGCAAGCTTTTCAAGCTCGATGATTGTACCTTCACCCATTCCAAGAATTTCTTTGATAGATTTTTTTGTGCGTCCAAGTTCTACGGTCATTTCCATGAAAACGTCCATGATAAGACCGATATTTCCCTGTTCGCCGGCAGAAAGGTTTCCGCCAAGATTTGGATACTGCAGAGACTGAACATTAGGCACATTCATTCCCATATTCATACCCATGTTCATCTGAGGCTGTCCCATACCCATCATTCCCATGTTAGGCTGAGCCATACCACCCATCATACCCATCTGTGGCTGTCCCATGCCCATCATTCCCATGTTAGGCTGAGCCATTCCGCCCATCATACCCATCTGTGGCTGTGCCATACCCATTCCCATATTCATCTGAGGCTGAGCAGCACCACCCATAGCAGGCATATCCATAGCAGCGGCAGAAAGATCTTCTACTCCACCACCAAGAGCTGTACAGATTTTTTCAGCAACGTTTCCGGCAAGACATTCCCAGATTGTGAATGCTTCACCATTAAGTGTAAGAGGATATGTAGTAAGGATGAAATCTCCCTGTGGGAAACGAACCATAGCTTTTGGTTCATTTACACATTCCGGAGTTGCATAAGCAAGACCAGGGAGTTTTCCTGTTGCATCCAGGTTATTGATCTGTGCGCTAACATGAGTAGCAATGATTTCTGATACAACTGAAAGTACCATATCATCTACTTCTGAAACTTCCTCTGAGTTTACCAGAGAGAAAAGCTTCATTGCGAACTCAGGAGCCAGAAGATACAGATGTTCACCGTTAAGTCCTTCGTTGTAATCAGCCATAACACCGATTACTACTTCAGGAAGTTTTGCAAGAATTCTGTCTCTTTCAAGAAGTTCAACTACAGGGTTACCTGCAGCAAAAGAAGCGCTTGTATATTTATTGATATTTTCTTCAAGCTTTGGTTTCAGCTCATCAGCAAGAGTCTGGAGAGTCGGCACATCAATATGTACAGCCGGTCCGCTTGAAACCTGTCCGGAGGAGTTCAATCCATCCATTGATACGCCAGAAAGCAGAGCGTCGATTTCGTCCTGTGAAATTGCACCATCACTCATATGATTCATCTCCTTCTACGGATAATTCTTCAAAATCATCCGCTTCATTGTCATCAATCTTTCCTGTAATCTGTACGGCCATTTTTTTACCAACAACACCAGGCTGACAATAGAACTTCTTTTTATTTCCTACACTAAGTAGAAGCGGATCACCAACTTTTATATTTGACAGACGAACAACATCTCCAACGCGGAGAGCAAGAACGTCTCTGATTGACAGATTGATACTTCCAAAGTCTGCAACCATATCCATATCAACAGAATTAATCTGTTCTTTGATAGTTGAAAGATACTGGGTTGTTGAGTTTCTTCGTACAGAAGAGAACCAGAACTGGGAAGAAAGTTTTGAAACGATAGGTTCAATAGTAAGGTAAGGAATACAGAAGTTCATCATACCTTCTTCTTCACCGACCTTTGTTTCAAGTGTTACAAGAACGACCATTTCTGTTGGAGGAACAATTGAAGCGAACTGAGGGTTTGTTTCAATCTGTGCAAAACGAGGGCGGAGATCAATTACCTGAGTCCAGGCTTCGCGCATGTTTGCAAGAATACGAACGATAACACCTTCCATTACTTCCTGTTCAATATCAGTAAGGTCGCGGTTTTTATTTCCGGCAGTTGCCCCGCGTCCACCAAAAAGGCGGTCAATCATACAGAATGAGATTGTCGGGTCAATTTCAAGAACGGCGTTACCAGGAAGAGGATCCATATTGATAACGGCCAGAGTTGTAGGTGTCGGAATAGAACGGATAAATTCTTCGTATGTAAGTTCATCTACAGAAGCTACGTGTACGTGTACCAGTGAACGAAGCTGTGCCGACAAACTTGTAGTTGTGGCACGTGCAAAGCTTTCATGCATACTTGATACAGTACGGAGCTGTTCTTTTGAGAATTTACTAGGACGTTTGAAGTCGTAGATCTTAATTTTATGGGCACTTGAAACCGGCTTAAAGTCATCTACTTCGGAATCACCCGAACTGATGGCTGTCAAAAGCTGGTCAATTTCGTCCTGCGACAGAACCTCGTTCATGCCTAATCCACCTTATTGTTCTATTACATCTTTCTGAAGGAAAACTACATCACGAATCTTTGAACTTGTAAGATACTTGTCATTGATAGCATTTCTGAGTTCAATCTTGAGTTTTTCTTCATTAGCAGTATTTTTTAATTCAGCTGCAGTCTTTCCACTAAAATATCGGCGCAAAAAATCTCTGAGTTCAACAGTTCTTTGCGTAATTTCAGTTGAAGTTGCTTTATCGTCTTTTTTATAACCGAGTACAACGTCTACACGAACAGTAGCTGCGATATCGTCGCTTGTTGTTGTCTGGATAACACCAAGAGAAGTATACCAGTCAAGGATTTCTCTCTGTGCCCTGTATTCTTCACTGATAGGAATATTCGAGCTGGCGCTGGAATTTTTAGAAGCGATTTTCATGGTAACAACTACAACCACAACAATAAGAATAATTGCTGCAACTGCAATGATTATCCATTTGAGTAAACCTGGTAATAAACCACCAATCTTGCCTTTTTTTGCTGGTGCTGCTGAAGCGCCTTCATCAAGATTTATTTCGTCATTGTCTGCCATTTCCCCTCCAGCAAGCAACATTTTAAATCATGAAAGTCTTATAGAAAATATATGTATTTTCTATAATTCTACCATTAAAAATGTCCCTCGTCTAGAATAATTATATCAACGCGTCTGTTATAGGCTCTGGCCTCAGGCGTATCATTTGAAAATTTAGGTTTTGTATCTGCATATCCGGCTACAGAGAACTGATTTTCGTTTACACCGAAATCTGCCAGATAATGAAGAACATTTGTAGATCTTGCAGTGGAAAGTTCCCAGTTGCTCAGGAATTCCGAGTCAGCAGAAACCGGTGTATTGTCTGTGTGACCTTCAATACGGAAGTTTCTTTTCTTCATGTCTTCTGACTTAAAGAATTCAGAAAGACGGAGAAGTGTGTCACGGGTACGGTCAATATCAAGGGTAGCGCTTCCTTCTGCAAAGAAAGAATCAGAAGCAAGTGTAATGATAAGCCCGCGTTCATCACTTGTGATTGTAATTTTGTTTGACTTGATATCAGGTGCAAAAAGACTTACAGCCTTTTTCTTTGCAAGTCCTAAAGATTTTCCTTTTTCAAGAGAAGGAAGCGAGTTGATGTTGTTTCCAAGGTCTGAAAGACGACCGGCAGAAAGAGACATTCCGCCCGAAGTAGTTTCAGATTCATTCATCTGAAGGCTCTGAGTAATTGTTGCAAGCTGTGTAACGTCAACTTCCGAAGGGTTATACAACATAACGAAGAAGCAGAGCATCAGTGTGATCATGTCACCATAGGTGCCCTGCCAGGCGGTTGACGGTTTCTCAGGTTCCTTTGCCTTTTTTCCCATTTATTAATCCCTATCCTTAGTCCTTAAGAACATCAGCTTCAATAGCTTTTCTTGTTACAGGATCCAGATATGTAAGAAGTTTCTGTGCCATAATACGAGGGTTTTCACCGGCCTGAATGGCAAGTACACCTTCGATAACCATTTCCTTTGTTCTCATTTCCATCTGGTTCTGGTTTACAAGCTTTGATGCAAATGGAGCAATAAGCCAGTTGGCCATCATGGAACCGTAAAGTGTTGTAATAAGGGCAACGGCCATGTTAGGACCGAGGGATGATTTATCTTCAAGGTTGTTCAACATACCGATAAGACCAAGAACTGTACCCATCATACCGAAACCAGGAGCAAATCCGGCCCAACCGTTCAGGATTGCAATCCATTCCATGTGACGTGCTTCACACTGGTTCATTTCGTTTTCCATAACTGCACGGATGATGTTTCCGTCAGTACCGTCAACTACAAGACGAAGTCCCATTTTCATGAACGGATCTTCCAGATCATCAAGACCGTCTTCAAGGGCAAGAATACCTTCACGACGGGCTTTTTCTGAAAGAGCCTGCATATTGATTACGATATTTTTTTCACCGAAGTCAGGAACCTTGAAGGCTTTTCCCATAACCTTGAACATTCCAAGACATTTTTTTAATGGAGCAGAAATCCAGATGGCCATGTAAGAACCACCGATTGTCATGAAAACAGACGGGATATCGATAATACCACCCATTGTACCGCCTGATGTCAAAACTGACATAACAATCATGGCAGCACCACCAATAATACCAATTATTGTAGCTATATCCATTTATAAAACCTCTTGCGCTTCAATTCCGACTTTTCTTCGGTAAGCGATAATTTTATCAATAATGTCTTGTGGAGAATTTTTAACGACAAGTTTTTTTCCTGACAGCATTGTTAATGTTGTATCAGGAGTTGAGTCCATACTTTCTATCATATGTGGATTCACCCAGTATTTTTCCCCATCCAAACGAATCACATCAATCATATAATTTTCCCAAACAAATTAACTAACGTCAAGTAGTTTTTTTTGAAGCCCCTAGTCTTCTCCACTTACAGAATCGGCATACTGAAAAAGAAGTTTAGGAAAATCTTACCTGAAAAAGTTTGAGTTTCTTTTTTAGTGGGAACTTTCCCTTATATTGAAATAATTAACTATTTAGCATAAAATTATTTTCAAACCTTCTTTTTTTGAGAGGGCATCGAACTTTTTTCAGAGGTATTCTCATGGTATCTTACAAAGATCTCGGTCTGGTAAACACAAAGAAAATGTTTGCAAAGGCTATGAAGGGTGGATATGCAATCCCTGCATTCAACTTCAATAATATGGAACAGATGCAGGCTATTATTCAGGCTTGTACTGAAGAACAGTCTCCTGTAATCCTTCAGGTTTCTAAAGGTGCTCGTGCATACGCCAACAAATACATCCTGCGCAACATGGCTCGCGGTGCTGTTGAATATGCAAAAGAACTTGCAAAAGAAATGACAGAAAAAACAGGAAAGAAATACAAGGCTATTCCTGTAGTACTTCACCTGGATCACGGTCCAAACTTTGAAGTAGCAAAAGACTGTATCGATTCTGGATTCTCTTCAGTTATGATCGACGGTTCTGCTCTTTCTTACGAAGAAAACGTAAAACTTACAAAAAAAGTAGTTAACTACGCTCACAAACACGATGTAACTGTAGAAGCTGAACTTGGTGTTCTCGGTGGTGTTGAAGACGAAGTTGCTGCAGAAGAATCAAAATACACAAAACCAGAAGAAGTTGTAGACTTCGTTACAAAAACAGGTTGTGACTCACTTGCAATTTCTATCGGTACATCACACGGACGCTGTAAGTTCACACCAGAACAGTGTAAGCTCGTAGACGGTGTTCTTATTCCACCTCCACTTGCTTTTGATGTTCTTGAAGCTATCGAAAAAGAACTCCCAGGATTCCCAATCGTTCTCCACGGATCTTCTTCAGTTTCTGTAGACGATGTTAAAACAATCGAACAGTACGGCGGAAAGATTCCTAACTCTGTAGGTATCCCAGAAGAACAGCTCCGCAAGGCTGCTAAATCAGCAGTTTGCAAAATCAACATCGACTCTGACGGACGTCTTGCTATGACAGCAGCTGTTCGCAAGTTCCTTGCTGAAAACCCAGATGCATTCGACCCACGTCAGTACCTGACAGCTGCACGCGATGCTGCTAAAGCAATGTATGCACACAAATGTCGCGACGTTCTCGGTTCTTCTAACTCACTGTAATAGAATTGAAAATTGACAATGGATAATTGACAATTTTCTAAAGAAGAATGAAAACCCGTTTTGGTGTAATTCACTGAGACGGGTTTTCTTTTTTTAAACATAATTTTTTGTAAGTCAGCTTTTCGACTGTGGAAAATATAAACAAGGGGTGTTAGAATTCAAAAAAAAGGAGATTCACAATCTATGAACGCTATTGAAACACGTAACGCAAAGCTTGCCGAAAAAGTTGTAAAAAACCTGGAAGCAAGACATTTTGAAGCATGCTACTGCCCTACTGCCGCAGAAGCAAAAGAAAAAATCCTTTCAATGATCAAAGACACAGACGTAGTAAGCTACGGCGGTTCTGAAACAATCGATAAACTGGGAATCAAGGAAGTACTCCGTGCAAAAGGCCAGAAAATGCTTGACCGGGACCTTGAAAGTGATCCTGCAAAACGCCAGGAAATAATGCGTCAGGGACTTTTAAGTGACACCTTCCTTATGAGTACAAACGCTATGACAGAAGACGGTGAACTTGTAAACATCGATGGAAACGGAAACCGCATTGCAGCCCTTATTTACGGACCAAAAAACGTTATTGTTGCTGTTTCAATGAATAAAATCACAAAAACTCTGGAAGACGCCTGGGCAAGAGCAAGAAACTACGCCGCCCCGGTAAACTCACAGAGATTCGGACTCCCGACTCCATGCTGCACCACAGGTGCCTGCGGGAACTGCAAGAGCGACAAATCAATCTGCCGCCAGATTGTAGTAACCCGTCTTTCCATTCCTGGCCGTATTAAGGTTGTTCTTATAGGCGAAGAATTGGGATTCTAAAACAAATGGGGCCGTTGCAGGCCCCATTTTTTTACAGAATATACCGGCTTAAATCTTCGTTTCCGGCAACTTCATTAAGTTTTGAATCTACGTAAGCGGCATCCACTGTAATAGTTTCGCCGGAATGCTTGTCTGCATCAAAACTGATTTCATCAAGCACTTTTTCCATTATTGTGTGAAGACGGCGGGCTCCGATATTTTCGGCCTTTGCGTTTACATCTTCCGCAATGAAACTCATACGGTCAATAGCATCTTCTGTAATATTCAGAGTAACGCCTTCGGTTTCCATAAGTTTTGTGTACTGCATTGTAAGAGAGTTCTTAGGCTCTGTAAGAATGCGGCGGAATTCATTTTTATGAAGACTTTCAAGTTCTACGCGAAGAGGAAAACGTCCCTGAAGTTCAGGAATCAGATCACTTGGCTTACTCATACTGAAAGCACCGGCTGCAATAAACAGAATATGAGTAGTATCGATTACACCCCACTTTGTATTAACGTTGGAACCTTCTACGATCGGGAGAATGTCACGCTGAACGCCTTCACGGGAAACGCTTCCTCCATGGGCTTCATTGTGAACTGCAATCTTGTCGATTTCATCAATAAAGATGATTCCGCTCTGCTGTACGCGGTCCTTTGCAATATCAACAGCCTTGTCGCGGTCAACCATATTCTCAAGAGTTTCTTCTGTGAGAATCTTACGGGCTTCACGGATAGTAACGTTGCGTTTCTTTCCTTTTCCGCCACCGTTGATCATATTCACGATTCCCTGCATGCTGTTTTCGAGATCTTCAATATTTCCACCGGCAATGATTTCCATATTTGGTGTACCTGACGCTTTTACGGTTACTTCAACTTCCCGGTCTTCAAGTTTTCCGTCTCTGAGCATCTGGCGGAATTTTTCGCGGGTTGAACGGTCAGCTTCATCTTTCTGTTCCTGTTCTTCTTTTGAAACTTCCTGTGAAGCAGAACCGTCTCCAAGCTGAATTACAGTTCCGTCTGCAGGGGTTGCCGGAGCGGCTCCACCGAAAATATTTCCAAGCGTAAAGCCAGCCTTTTTTCCTTCACGGGCAGCTTTCTTTTCTTTTTCATTTGTTCCCGGAAGCAGAAGATCAAGAAGTTTTTCTTCAACAACTTCTGCTGATTTTCCGCGGAGTTCTTCTTCCATTTCAGCCTTTACATCGTTGATTCCAACAGCCATAAGATCACGAACCATAGATTCAACATCGCGGCCCACATAACCTACTTCAGTATATTTTGTGGCTTCAACCTTCAGGAATGGAGCACCGCAGAGCTTTGCAAGGCGGCGTGCGATTTCTGTTTTACCAACTCCTGTTGGCCCGATCATAAGAATATTTTTTGGAGCAACTTCATCGCGGATTTCTTCCGGAAGCTTAAGACGGCGATAACGGTTACGGAGAGCAACAGCTACAGCACGTTTTGCATTTGTCTGCCCGATTATATACTGGTCAAGTTTTTCTACAATTTCTGATGGAGTTAAGTCCTGCTGTTTTTCCATATATTATAATTCCTCTACAGTTATATGACTGTTTGTATAGATACAGATATCTCCGGCAATACGGAGGGATTTTTCTGCAATTTCAGCGGCTGTATAGTTTGAACCGTCCAGGTATGCAAGGGCTGCAGAATATGCATAGTTTCCGCCTGAACCGATTGCAATTACATCGTTTTCAGGTTCAATTACGTTTCCGTCGCCTGAAATAAGAAGGATTTTGTTTGCGTCTGCAACAAGCAGCATGGCTTCAAGCTTCTGAAGAGTCCTGTCGGTACGCCAGGCTTTTGCCAAAGCTACTGCAGATCTTGTAAGGTCTCCGTTGGATTCCTTTACTTTTTCTTCAAAACGGTCAAGAAGAGTAAATGCATCTGCAACAGATCCGGCAAAACCTGTAAGAATCTTCCCGTCGTAAATCTTTCTGACTTTACGTGCGTTTCCTTTGCAGACTGTTTCACCAAGAGTTACCTGTCCGTCGCCGGCCATGGCAACCTTACCGTCTTTTTTTACGGCAAGAACTGTTGTACTTCTGATTCTAGGGAAGTTTCCGTTATTTTTACTCATTGAATTCTCCTATGTTCACAAGGCGTCAAAATCAGCTGTGCGGATGCGCCTTTTTATATGTTTCTATCAACTGTTCGGTTGTAATATGAGTATATCGCTGTGTAGTCGAAACACTCGCATGCCCCAGTAACTCCTGCACAAGCCTTACATCAGCTCCGTTTGCAAGCATTGCTGTAGCAAAAGTATGGCGGAATGCATGTGGCGATACATGATGATTTGTTCCTTCCGGTCCTGAATATCGGGCCAGAATCCACCTGGCACCCTGAGTAGTAAGCTGTGTTCCCTTCTGGTTTACAAAGACGTAAGGACAGTCATCAGTTTTCTTTAAATCTACAAATTTCCGCTGTCTGTCGTCAAGGTATTTCTGCAAAGCTTCCCGGGCGTCAGTTTCAAAGAAAACATATCTGTCTTTCTTGCCCTTACCTCTTACAAGAGCCGTATTGTAACCTTCTGTAAAGTCAGAAAACTTGAGGCTGCAGAGTTCACTTATACGGCAGCCGGAAGAATAAAGCATCTCAAAAAGAGCTTTATCACGGGCTTCCCAAAGAAGTTCGTTCCGTTCCGGAATATTACAGAGTTCTGAAACTTCATCTTCGGTCATAAAACGGGGAATTCTTTTTGGAAGCTTTACAGTCTTAAGTTCAAGAGCAGGATTGACCTTTATATATCCGTTTTTTTTCAGATAGGCGAAAAGTCCTCTTACAGCTGCAATATACCGGTTTATGGATGCAGAAGCTTTTTTCTGTCTTGAAAGATACCCTATGGAAGCAAGCAGATCTTCTTTTTCTATCGTGGAAACATCTGCTACAGGACCTGTAAAAGCCGTAAGATGAAAAAGGTCATTTCTATAACCTGTAATGGTATTTTCAGAAAGAGTTCTTACAGCGGATAAATAAACAAGAAATTCTTCGATTGCATCCTGAAGGGTCATGAGAAAATTATACCATAATCAGAAGTGCCCCACAAATAGGAGTTACGTAATTATTTCAGAAGGTCTTCAATTTCCTGACGGAAATTTTCCAGAGAAAGTTTGAGCTTCCGTTCTTCTGAAGTTTTTGCATCTGTAAGTTTCAGAAAGAAACTTTCGTTTTCGGGAACTACCTGCCAGATGTATTTTTCAGAAGGGATTTTTTCCTGAACATAAGCCTTTATGAATTCTCCTGCAATCTTCTGTTTTTTTGAAAGCTTCATATCAGCTTTCAGTAATTCATCAAGTTCCTTCTGGAATCCGGGAATCTGCTTTACAAAAGCGTCAATTTCAGGGAAAGGATTATACGGGAATTTTGCATCACAGATTTTAACCGGATCCCCGCCAGAAACCTGCATCAGACTGACTTTAATCTGTGACTGAAAGAACACACGGAGTTTCACATTTGAGGTAACAGGTATTTCCCAGGTTATGTAGCTTGTATTGTCAGTTGTCCGGGCTGAAAGTCCCGGATGAGAATCTTCAAACTTTTGGATTTCTGAAATCACATCTGAAAAAACAAGACGTTCAGCTCCAGGTCTTGTCATATTCTTATGCTGAATGTCATTCAGCTTTTCTTTCCAGAAATCAGATTCTTTATCATCAAACATAATAAACTCCTATAAAAACACCGCGCTTTCGGAAGCTTTCCTAAAATGGCAGATACGTAGATTTATTTCCCGGAAGATGACTGATCCACTGCCGGCATTTTTCAAAATCCATTCTATTCGAAATTATCCAGAGAATATTTGCACTGTTTCCTTTCATTACCGGAATCTGTCCCTGGCCGTCGGTAAAAATAATAAGACCGTTATATTCCGTTCTGTGGTCAAAATAAAAATCTATTGCAGGCTGGAAGTTTGTTCCACCCCTTCCTTTTATTTCACCAAGATCGATTTTCTTCTTAAATGTCACAGGCTTTAAATTCTTAACATTTGTATCAAAAAAGATTACGTCGATTTTTTCAATGATTCCTAGAAAGAAAATATTCTTGATTGCCTTATAGAAATGATTGAAACTTTCGTCGGTAATGGAACCGCTAACATCAACTGCAATAAGGATATTTGCTTTGCGTTCATAGCGGCTGCCCATAGCCTTGAAACCAAAACGGCGGTTTGGTTTCATGCGAGTAAGGGTACGGCTGGCACTGACAATATTTGCACGGAACTTTGAAAGAGCCCTTCTGTAATCAAAAGAAAAATCGGCTTCATCTTTCAAGGAACGTTCAAGTTCTCCCCCGATTCCGCCCCAGCCTTCATCTACTTCAGCCTTTTTAATTTCATCTTTAATTTTATTCTGAGCTTCTTCGTTTTCTTCCCACAAAGCAGCGCTTTCATCGGCCTGAGCAAGAAGGTTCTGGGCAAACGAATCTGATCCGGCATTGTTTCCGTTTTTAGCTTCCGAAATAAGCTCGTAAAGTTTTTTGTACCATTCTTCAAAAGAAAGATTTTCATACATGAAAACTTTTCCGGGAGTTTCGAAAGCTCTTGCATAAGCCGGGTCCCGGCTTTTCATATATTCAACACCCGGGAGAATAACTCCTTCAGGAAGCTTGTGGACCTGAGCAATGGTCACATCACTGGCAAGTGAAAGAATCAGCTTTTTTGCATTGAAAGGCTGGCGTGAATAAGGATGGAGAAGAAGGATTCTGTAGACTTCAATCTTCAGGTATTCTTCAAGAAGACCTGAAGAAAAACCTTCAAGAATTTTTGAACTGAATTCAATGTGAAAGTTTCCTGTTCTGAAAGGAACAGAAAGTACCGGGTTTTCTACAAGTCTGTGCGTACAGACTGCAGAAAACAGAAGAGGTTCTGAATAAAACCAGGAAGAGATAATTTCTTTAAGATCTTTTTCTGTTTTGTTCATTATAAGCTGATAGAGTTCAGAATCTTTGTATACAGATCCCCGCAGTATTCAGAAATAAATACCAGAGTCTTCGGATACATGCTGGCAGAACAGAGACTGATAAAATGCATCATGTATTCCTTTGAAAGAAGCGGAAGAAGATCAAAATACTTATTCAGATTTTCTGAAGCCTTGCGAATTTCATTTTCATTTGATGTTTCGCCAAAATTTTCCAGATATTTGAAAACCGAATTGTTAAGCTGTGTAATCTGACTGATATCCATTTCACGGATTTCAGATTCTACAAGTGCAAAGTCGGAAGAAAGAACCTGTTTTACGGAAAGAGTTTTTTCTGATTCTGCAAATTCAAAAAATACAGAAGTTGCTTCGGAACCTATAATTCCGCTTAAAAGAGGTTTAAGTTCAAAAGTGATTTCAGAAAAGTTTTTAAGGATTTCGCTTACACGTTCCCAGCTTCGGCGGTCAGGAGTACGTTCAAGATTTTCGGCTTCTCCGTCATCAAAGCTGTCGAGAAATTCAGGATTTCCTTCAATAAAAGAAACCACTCTTCCGTCAATTCCGCTTTTCTTTGCCCAGGAAATCCAGTCTTCTACACTCGGAGCGAATTCATAAATATTGAAACGGCTTACAAGAGCCGGGTCCAGGTCTGTAAGCTGATATTCATTTCCGTTGTTTACTGCAGAAATAATGCGGCTTCCGGCAGGGAGAGCTTTTCCGGCAAGCTTACGGTTCAGAGTCAGGTCCATAATCGTCTGCAGAACTTCAGGACGTGCACGGTTCAGTTCGTCTAAAAAGAGAACGATTGGAGAACCATCGGTCGGAAACCAGTACGGCATCATGAAATCAGTCTTACCAGTTTCTTTATTTTTTTCCGGAAGCCCGATCAGGTCTGAAGGATCTGCCATCTGGCCTAAAAAAAGTGTAACAACCTTCTGGCCTTTCTTTGAAAAATAATCCTCCAGAATTCGGGATTTACCGATTCCGTGTTTTCCCATAAGCATAATATTTTGAGAAGCCGGAGTGTTGTCTAAAATAAATTCAAGTTGCTTTGCGTTAATTGTCATGGGGATAAATAAAAAATTGATATGAAAAGAATGTCACACTGATTCGGGATGACTAACGTCATCCCATATAATCAGATGTCATTTTTATTATGAAGATATCCTTTTACAATAGACAAAAATATTAACAAAATATCATTCTAAAAAAGGATATTTTACTAATTAACTACTTTTATATTTAAAGATTTTGCGTTAGCAAAATCGAATCAGTGTGACATCTTTATCTGCCATACTTCTGAACAGAATACTTATTTCTACTCAGTAGGGCGTTTTTTCAGGTTCTTGCTTTCGGCAATGGCCTGACCTTCACCAACCTGCTGTTCCATCATAGCGCGAACTTTGAGTGGAAGACCAGCCAGTGTGATGAAGCCCTGTGCATCTTTGTGGTTGTAAAGTTCACCAGTTGTGAATGAAGCAATTGATTCATTGTACAGACTGTATTTTGAACCAGAACCTGCACCACGGATTGCACCTTTAACAACCTTAACTTTTGCCCAACCAGTTACGTTTTCTTCAGCTTTGTCCATGAAAGCCATACAAGAATCCATAAGAGTTGTGAACCATTTTCCTTCGTAAATCAGTTCTGCCATGCGCAGTGAAACCTGCTGTTTGTAGTGGTAAGTTTCACGGTCAAGACAGATGTGATCCATCATTCTGTGAGCGAAGTAAAGAATTGCTCCGCCTGGTGTTTCGTAAACACCGCGTGATTTCATACCAACAAAGCGGTTTTCACAGATGTCTACAAGACCAACACCGTTTCTTCCACCAATAACGTTCAGTTCTGTAAGAAGATCAAGGGCGTTCATTTTTTTACCGTTAAGTCCAACAGGAATACCTTTTTCGAATTCGATTGTTACGTATTCACCATCGTTAGAACATTCTTCAGGAACAGTTGTGTTCTTGAGCATGTGCTTGAAGTTTGGTTCATTTTCAATCTGTTCAAGTTCAAGACCTTCGTGTGAAAGGTGCCAGATGTTTTCATCACGTGAGTATGACTGGTCCTTTTTAGAAGGAACTTCGAGTCCGCGGTCTTCAAGGAATTTGATTTCAGCTTCACGGCTGTCCATATTCCATTTGTCATCACGCCATGCAGCAATAACCTGAAGGTCTGGAGCAAAAGCTTTGATACCGAATTCAAAACGAACCTGGTCGTTTCCTTTACCTGTTGCACCGTGACAGATTGCAACAGCTCCTTCCTGACGTGCATATTCTACAAGGATCTTTGCAATCAGAGGACGTGCTGTTGATGTACCAAGAAGGTATTCATCTTCGTAAACAGCATTTGCTTTGAGAGCAGGCCAGATGTATTCTTCAATATATTCCTGACGTGCATCAACAACGTAACATGCTGAAGCACCAGTTTTGAGAGCACGGTTTTTGATTGCTTCCCAGTCGTCGCCCTGACCTACGTCAATACAAACGGCGATTACATCATAATCATAATTTTCTTTGAGCCATGGAATGATAACAGTTGTATCAAGTCCACCAGAATAAGCAAGAATTACTTTTCCTTTTGCCATAATTTCACCTCTTAATATTTTTTATATTGAGAATAAATTCCTT
>JAZLIM010000080.1:0-51989 GCA_045617385.1 Treponema sp. | reverse complement strand
GGAAAAGAAATCCTTGCAGACATTGAAATGGAACCATTTGGAACCATCAAGCAGCAGATTTTCATTGAAAAGGAAGAAAATACCCTTCTTTATGATTCAATCAACCTGAACAAGCTTTCTTATTACGATAAATTCGACTGTGTCTGGCCAAAGAAAATGAAAATGTCCATTTTCCTCTTCCAGGACGGTGAAAACTGGGTTCTTTACGGAATCGGTGGTGTAAATGCTCCTCGTATTCCTTTCTTTACAGAACGAATCGATACTTCTTTTATAAACAGAATCAAGACTTTCTGTAACTATATTTTCGAACAGATTTAAGTCAACAACGAGGTTTTACTATGGTTTGGTTAATCGGGAACAAAGGAATGCTTGGAAGCGAAGTTGAAAAACAGCTTACAGAAAACCGCATTCCTTTTATCGGGACTGACAGAGATGTGGATATAACAAATCCTGAAGCTATCGAACATTTTACGGCTTCAATCGAAACTTCTTCGTACTTCCCTTCTGAATTAACCCGCCAGGAACGCCAGATCAAATGGATCATAAACTGCTCAGCCTACACAAATGTAGACGGTGCTGAAGATGATGCAGAGCTTTGCGAAAAACTGAACCGTGACGGTGCATGCAATATTGCAAGAGCAGCCCGTAAAATCGGTGCAAAGCTCATTCACATCTCAACAGATTACGTTTTTAACGGCCGTTCCAGTGATCCGTACAAGGAAGATGACGAAAAAGATCCTACAGGAGTTTACGGACGTACAAAATCTGAAGGTGAAGACCTTATCCGTAAAGAAATGACCCAGTATTTCATAATCAGAACCGCATGGCTTTATGGATTTGACGGAAAAAACTTTGTGTATACAATGACAAACCTTATGAATTCAAGAAACGAAGTTAAGGTTGTGAACGACCAGAAAGGAACTCCTACCTGTGCAGTTGACCTGGCTTCTGTAATCATGAAAATCATAGACAAAACAGACAATGCAAAAGGTTTCCTTGGCCCTGGAAGTGCTCCTGCATTCGGAATCTACCACTATACCAATAACGGTGAATGTACCTGGTACGAATTTGCAAAGGAAATCAACCGCCTTGGCGTAAAAAACGGCAGAATTACCAACCAGTGTTCAGTTACTCCATGCAATTCCGATGAATATGAATCAAAGGTTCAGCGCCCGGCATTCTCTGTTCTGAACAAAACAAAGATTTCCAAAACACTTAAGATCAAGATTCCTTCATGGCAAACAAGCCTTGAAAAGTTCATAAAAAGCAAAAGATTTCAGATAAAGTAAGTTTTTGCTATTGACACACTCAGTGTGTTTTTGGTAATATAACATCATTCCAAGTGAATTACTTGGGCAGTTAGCTCAGCTGGTACGAGCGTCTGGTTTACACCCAGAATGTCGGGAGTTCGATCCTCTCACTGCCCACTCACTTCGGGCAGTTAGCTCAGCTGGTACGAGCGTCTGGTTTACACCCAGAATGTCGGGAGTTCGATCCTCTCACTGCCCACTAAAAAAAGACTTCCAAAACGGAAGTCTTTTTTATTTAACTTATGGTCCCTGAGCTTGCGGTCCCTGAGCTTGTCGAAGGGTCGAAGAGCCCATCTGGTTTACCCTTTTTATTCCTTTATTCTGAATACTTTGTTCTTATAATCAAGCTGAATAATCTTGTCTTTAAAGAACGGATATCCAATAACAGAATACTCTGTGGTCCGTGCCCGCCCTTCATCTGTAATAAAGACACTGGAATCAGAAGAAAGAAAACCTGTAATATCGTTATACTTTATTTTCCCGATTTCAATATCATTAAAGGAATATTCCTTACGTTCTGTAAGTTCAACTTTCCGCTTTTTTAATTCCTGAACCTTTTCTTTTGTAAGGAAATCATATTCACACGGCTTTTCAAAATAAGTTGAACGCAGTAAAAAATCTTTTGCACCGGTATCTAAAAGACCAGTTTCATTTTTTCCTTCGCAGCTGAATTCTATGAAACACAAGCCTTCTTCATCTATAAGCATAGGAATTTGGTCTTCAGAAACCGGTTCACCGTCAAAAACAATCAGCATGTTTTTATAGTCGATTATAACATTTGAAAATTTCATGAAAGCGTCTTCACCGATAATCCCGTGATAAGGTTCGAATGAAGAATTCGTATAATAAAATGGAATAAACTTCTCTTTTCCTTTGTAAGACGGAATAACCCAGTCTCCAACCGGTTCATTAAAAATAATGATATCCCCGTTATTTGGAAGAAGATTTTTATTTTCAATTACCCTTTCATAGTTCCATGGAAATAAATCTTTCAATCCTTTATCACTGAGCATTGTCTTATTTGTACCGGTATCAAGAAGATAAAAAGTACTGTTGATTTTTATTACGGGCTCAAAGTTATACAGGGTGTAACGGAGTGTAAAAGGTAAAACTGCAAAACAGTTCGAGTAAGGAACTTCCCTTGGTGCAAGGTCATTTTCATAATCAGGGACTTTCTCTGCTTTTTTTGTAGAAACGCAGGAAACAAAAAGAATAGAAACGAAAATGAATAATAAAACTCTCTTCATATATAGAATTATATCTTAAAGGAAAAAGAACCGCAAACAAAAAGCCCTTCAGATTTCTCTGAAGGGCTCACAAATCAAATAATTTCGGGTTTATTCTTCTTCCGGAGTTTCTTCACGGGCTTTGCTTTCGGCTTCAAGCTGATTCAGTTTCTGAACCATTTCAAAACCTTCTTTCATTCCACTGTCTACAAGAAACTGGAATTTCGGAAATTTTCTTATCTGGATCTTCTTTGCAATCTGACTCTGCAAGAATCCTGCTGCAGAGTTCAGGCCGTCCACACCTTTCTTAAGCTGTTTGTCTGTAAGAAAGGTTGAAACATAAATCTTTGCATAAGAAAGATCAGATGAGACTTCCACCCGGTTGATGCTGAGAAAAGTAGAAACTCTCGGATCTTTTACTTCTCCCCTCAAAATCAGCTGTGAGATTTCGTCTCTGAGCTGATCATTCAATCGCTGTATTCTGTACTGTCCCATCTTTTTTCCTTTAGTTAACCTGCAAATTCAGGGTTGGCAGGTTTTCCGGCCGAAGCAGCAGCCTTACGGGCTTTTCCTTCTGCCTTTTCCTTTGCCTTTTCTTCTGCTTCAGCTGCAGCAATTGCATCCTGTTCAGCCTTTGCTTTTGCAGCGGCTTCAGCAGCTTTCTTTTCATTTGCAGCACGGTCATCAACAAGATCATCACCAAGCTTACGTTTGATTTCGATGTATTCAAAGGCTTCAATCTGGTCACCAACCATGATGTCCTGCCAGTTTTCAAGGCCGACACCACATTCATAACCTGTTGAAACTTCTTTTGCATCGTCCTTGAAACGTTTGAGGGATGCAAGTTTACCTGTGTATTTAACAACACCGTCGCGGATAAGGTTTACATAGCTTGTACGGCGTACAACACCTTCTGTAACGTAACAACCTGCAATTGTTCCAACTTTTGGAACTTTGAATGTGTTGCGTACTTCCAGCATACCTGTAACCTGTTCTTTTGTGTCCGGACGAAGCATACCTTCCATAGCCTGCTGGATTTCTTCAACGGCTTTGTAGATGATGCTGTATTTACGGATTTCAACGCCTTCCTTATCGGCAAGAAGTTTTGCGTTTGGAGTTGGACGAACGTTGAAACCGATGATGATTGCATTTGAATCTGCGTTGTCGGCAGAAGCAAGTACAACATCGCTTTCATTGATAGCACCGGCACTTGAGTGGATAACGTTCAGGCGGATTTCAGGATTTGAAAGTTTTTCAAGAGAAATCTTAAGTGCTTCGGCAGAACCCTGAAGGTCGGCCTTAATGATAACCTTAAGTTCCTGGATTTTGCTTTCATCAATTGTGCTGAACATGTTTTCAAGTGTAACTTTCTTAACTGCTTTGGCAGCTTCAAAACGTTTGAGTTCCTGACGTTTTGTAGAAATTGCACGTGCTTCTTTTTCGTCTTCTGTAACCTGGAAAGGATCACCTGCCATTGGCATTTCATCAATACCAAGAACTTCAACTGGAGTTGAAGGACCTGCTTCCTGGATACGTTTTCCGTGATCGTCAAACATGGCACGAACACGACCTGAGAAGATACCTGCAACAAAAGGATCTCCCTGGCGGAGAGTACCGCGTTCAACAACAACAGATGCAACAACACCGCGTCCCTGGTCAACACGTGACTCAAGGATTTTACCTTCAGCACGGCATTCAAAGTTTGCCTTAAGTTCAAGCATTTCGGCCTGAAGAAGGATTGCATCCAGAAGGTCATCAATACCTTCGCGTTTAAGAGCAGAAATCTTTACGAACTGTACGTCTCCACCCCATTCTTCAGGAACGAGTCCGCGTTCAGAAAGCTGAGTCATTACGCGGTCAATGTTTGCTTCAGGTTTATCAATTTTGTTTACTGCAACGATAATTGGTACTTTTGCAGCCTTAGCGTGGTCAATAGCTTCAAGTGTCTGAGGCATGATACCGTCATCAGCAGCAACTACCAGAACTACGATATCTGTAACCTGGGCACCGCGTGAACGCATGAGAGTAAATGCTTCGTGACCTGGAGTATCAAGGAATGTAATCTTTCCTTTTTCTGTTTTAACTGAGTAAGCACCGATTTTCTGTGTAATACCACCGGCTTCGCCTGCGGCAACGTTAGCATTACGGATAGCATCAAGAGTTTTTGTTTTACCGTGGTCAACGGTTCCCATAACTGTAACAATTGGAGCACGTGGAAGAAGTTCTGCACCTTCATCTGATTCAGACTGGATAACAGTTTCATCGTAAAGGCTTACGCGGTGTACTTCACAGTTGTATTCAGCACAAAGAAGTTCTGCTGTATCGGCATCAATAGACTGGTTGATTGAAACCATCATACCCATAGAGAAGAGTTTTCCGATGATTTCAGAAGCTTTCAGGTTCATTTTCTTTGCAAGATCAGAAACTGAAATTGTATCCATAATATCAATTGATTTTGGTACTACGCTGGCCGGTGTTTCAACCTTCTTTTTCTGTCCGAACAGATTATCATCATACTGTTCTTCATCTTTGCGGTTGTAAACCTGCTTCTTTCCCTTGAATGCAGCTTTCTTAGAAGACTGCTGACGGCTCTGGTCAACTGGCATTGGAGCCGGAGCACCACCCATACGTGGTCTGAATCCGCCCTGCCCGCCGTTATTGTTGAATCCAGGTCTCTGGAAATTACCGCCCTGGCCACCATTACGGTTGAATCCACCCTGTCCGCCATTACGGTTGAATCCGCCCTGGCGCTGTCCGTTATTTCCGTCACGGTTATAATTTTCGCGGTTCTGGTATCCCTGGCGAGCCTGGGCACCTGTGAATCCTCCGCCGTTTCCGTCGCGGTTGTATGGTCTTCCACCGTTGCGGTTGTTGTATCCGCCCTGGCCACCGTTGTTGTTATTATTGTAGTTGTTATAACCACCACGGTTTCTAGGTCTGTCTGAAAGGTTTCCGGCCTTAACATTCGGACGACTAGGGTTCAGTTCGAAATTAGGGTTTCTGTTTACAATTCTTCCGTTATTGTTTTCAGAAGGCTTTGTACCAGCGGAAGCTTGAGCTGGAGCTGTTGTTGCAGCTGTAGCTGGAGCCGGAGTTTCTTTTTCTTCCGGTTTCTTGGCTTCTGTTTTCTTAACAACAACGTGAACATTATCCTTTTTTGGGGCTTCTGCAGGAGCCGGTTTTGGACTTGCAGAAGCAGTTCCCTGAGATGGAGTTCCGTTAGTATTTCCGGTTGCAGGAGTTCCTGCTGGTGACTTCTTCTTGATTACAATCACCTTTTTCTTTTCTGGTGCAGGAGTTGAAGCAGGAGCAGAATCCTGCTGCTTTTTATGTACTACAACGGCAGGCTTTTTTACAGTATCTTCAGCCATTCTTTCTCCTATTCTTCTTCGAATTCAAATTCACAACCACAGCTTGGACACTTAGTCATATCAAGAGTGATTTTTGCACCACATTCAGGACAGAAGTATTCTTCTTCCTGTTCATCTGCAGCTTCTTTTGGTTCTTCAGTTGCAGGAGCAGCCTGTTCTGTAGTTTCTTCTTCAACAAACTGAACGTTCTTTTCAATCAGATCGTAAACTGCATCAAGGTCATCGGCTGATACACCGTCAATGTGGATCTGGTCGTTGTCGTATGCTTCTACGAAGCGTTCAATATCTTCAATTCCATTTTCTTTGAGCAGTGTTCCAACTCTTTCATCAACACCAGGAAGTTCCTGAACTGTTGCGATTTCGTCGTATGAACCGTCAAAGAGGTTCTGTGCATTCTGAACTGTTGCAATTTCTGAAAGATCCATGTCAGCAGCCTGTTCAACAGTCTTAACGTCGATGTTCCAGTCACAAAGTCTGTTAGCAAGACGTACGTTCTGTCCCTGGCGGCCGATTGCAAGTGAGAACTGGGAATCTTCAACAATTGCCAGTGCCTGACGTTTGTCGGCATCAAGAATGATTACACGTTCAACCTGAGCAGGGCTCAGAGCATTTTTGATGAATACTGTAGGATCAGCGTCATAACGGAGAACGTCGATCTTTTCACCAAGAAGTTCGCGGATTACGTTCTGAATACGGATACCTTTAAGACCTACACAAGCTCCAACAGGGTCAACTTCTTCTCTTGAAGTAGAAACTGCAATCTTTGTGCGGTAACCGGCATCACGTACGATTTTGCGGATTTCAATTGTTCCGTCTGCGATTTCAGGAACTTCTGTTTCAAGAATGTTTGAAACAAGGCGTGGATCGCTTCTTGAAAGAATAAGCTGAAGACCTGTTGCAGAAGGTTTAACTTCGGCAATAAGACCTTTGATGCGGTCATTTTTTTCGTAGTGTTCAAGCTTTGACTGGTATTTCATTGGAAGAACACCTTCAACTTTTCCGCCAAGATCAACATAGATTGTGCCGTTGCGTTCGCGCTGGTAGTAACCGATGATGATTTCACCAACTTTGTCTTTGTATTCGCTCAAAAGTGATGATTTAAGGCTTTCTGTAAGTCCCTGGTGAGCTGTCTGTTTTCCTGTAGAAACAGCTGAACGTTCAAAAGATTTAGGATCAAGCTGAATGTCGATTTCGTCGCCTTCTTCAACTTCATCAGAAAGTTCCTTTGCTTCTTCAAGTTCAATTTCAACAACAGGATCATATACTCCGTCTACAACAGTCTTTCTAGAGAAAATGTAAACATCTGAAAGATCATCTTCAAAAGTAACGATAGCGTTTTCGTCAGTTCCGAAAGTACGTTTGTAAGCGGCTTTGAGAGCCTTTTCAATTGTCTGTTTTACTGAATCTTCCGAGCATCCTTTTTCATCCATCAATGCACGGATAGCATCTGCCATCTCTGACATGTTCTTCTCCTTATCTGAACCCGCTTATTTCTGCAGGAACTTTGCTTTAGCTATATTTTCATAAAGAACGGTCACTGAAGTACCGTCTTCTTTTTCCAAAGTAACTGATTTTTCATCAGCTGTTGTGATTTTTCCGCCAACCCAGTCAGTAACTGTTTTGTCAAAAACCCTTACATCACGGCCTGTAAAAAGCTCGAATTCTGCGGCATTCTTAAGGTTGTGTTCGATTCCAGGACTTGTAAGTTCCATCGAGGTATTGTCTGTACCAATGAGAGCTTCAAGACGAGGAAGCAGAGCCATATGAACCTTTGCACAGTCATTTACACTGATATTTGCTGCAGGATCCTGTGAAGTAATGATTGCTCCGATTTTTGTGACTTCTTTTCCAGGAATAACCTTGAGTTCAACAAGGCGGAATCCAAGTCCTTCTACCAGCGGAGCGCATTCCGGATAGTACTTAATTGTTTTGAATGATGTGTATTCCACGTGTTTCCTTGTACAAAAACTGAAATTACAACAAAAAAGACCCGTGGGTTCACGAGTCTTTTGTAATAAAAACTAGTAATGTATGGTCAAATAATATAGAAAAAAAAAGATAGTGTCAATATAAGGGTTATAAAAATATAGTCATATTAGTTTGGTTAAGTCTAAAAACGGAAAAAGAAAACCAACTAATTAGAGTTGATTTTAAACTGGAAATGGGGCCCCGCAACGCAAAACGCGCCAGCGAAGGTATAAGTCCTCACTCGCTTCGCTCGTTGCGGGATACCTTCGTGTCGCGTTTCGCTGCGCCCCATTTCAGATTTGAGTCCACTAAAAGGGCTGTTTATAACCCGTTTTTTTTTGCACTTACTCCATGTGGCTTACTTATTCCCATTTTCAAGTGCCAAAAGCAAATCCTTTTTTTCTCTTCGTCTAGTTACGAATCAGTTCGGCGGCTTTGGCGGAGGTCATTTCGGTGAACTGTTCGCGGGTCTGGAGGTTTTTGAGGGTGAATGTGCCCTTTTTAACGTCTTCAGAGTTCATGAGAATGCCCCATTTTACAGCTTTAGCTTCGGTAACCTTGTACTGCTGGTTCATTTTCTTTGGTTCAGGGAAAACTTCAACAGAAACTCCCATTGAGCGGAGTTCCGAGGCAATTTTGTGGTATGCTACTACATCATCTCCGTTCTGGTTGAAGATTTCTACATCAAGGTACGAACCTTTCTTTTCAAGTTTTCCAAGCTGTTCAAGACCTGCAATAAGGCGGTCAAGCCCGATTGAAGCTCCTACACCCGAAACCTTTTCTTTCATGTAAAGACCGGCAAGGTTATCATAACGGCCGCCTGAACATACAGAACCGATTGATGGAAGTTCATTCAGGAAAGTTTCGTATACTACACCTGTATAGTAATCAAGACCGCGGGTAATACTTGGGTCCAGTACGTATGTATTTTCAATGCCGGATGCCTGCATCATGGCATAAATACTCTTCATACGTTTAGTATCTTCACCTTCACCACCGGCAAGTTCTTCAATTTTTGCAAGAACTTCAAGGAAAGAGCCTTTAGAAGCGATATATTCAAGGATTTTACAAGCTTTTGCTTCATCCCCGGTGAATTCTACCAGTTCTTTTTTGACTTCTTCTTCCCCAACTTTTGCAAGTTTGTCTACCGAGCGGAGAATATCTTCTGATTTTTCAAGACAACCGATTTTTTCAAGGAAACGGTTGAAAATTCCACGGTGATTTACGCGGATAGTAACGTCAGAAACCCCGATTTCACAAAGAGCTGCACGCATAACCGAAAGAATTTCAAAGTCACAGGTTGCAGAATCGCTTCCAACTGTGTCGATATCACACTGAACGAATTCACGGTAACGGCCAGCCTGAGGTTTTTCACCGCGCCACACTTTTGCAATATGATAGCGCTTAAATGGAAGATAAAGTTCTGAAAAATGTTCTGCTGTAAAACGTGCAAAAGGTACAGTCAGGTCAAAACGCATGGCAACATCGCGGCCACCGTTATCTTCAAAGCGGAACACCTGCTTTTCAGTTTCACCGTTACTTTTGCGTAAAAGAATATCAGTATATTCCAGTACCGGAGTATCGATTGGAACATAGCCATAAGAACGGTAAACTTTTGTGATTTTTTCAATCAGGTTGCTTCTTGTGATTTCTGATTCCGGAAGAAAATCGCGGAATCCTTTCAAAATACGTGGTTGAATGAGATTTTCCATAGGTCAAATAATAACAAAAATGGATAACAGTTGCAAATAAAGAGTATCTTTAAGTGGGAAAATAGGTTAAAATCACTCATTATGGCAAACGAGCTCCCGGTTTTAAGCGTTACAGAAATAAATACTCAGATCAAGGATATTCTCCAGCAGGCATTCAGGGCCGTTTGCGTGGAAGGTGAAATTTCAAACATCACTTTTCAGAGTTCCGGACACATTTATCTGACCTTAAAAGATGAAAACTGCCAGATTTCATGCTGTATGTGGCGAAGTTCCACAGGAAGCCTTTCTTTCCGCCCGAAAACCGGTGATAAAGTCCGCTGTTTCGGTTCAATTTCCTCTTATCCGCAGCGCGGCAATTATCAGCTCATCATAAGCCGTATGGAAATGGCCGGTATCGGGGACGTTCTTGTAATGCTGGAAATGAGGAAGAAAAAGCTTGCAGCTGAGGGGCTTTTCGACTCAAGCCATAAAAAAAAGCTGCCTTTTTTCCCAAAAACTATTGGAGTTGTTACAAGTCCTACGGGTGCGGCATTCCGCGATATCTGTCAGACAGCTATGGGGCGTAACCCCCACGTTCAGATTATCCTTTTCCCGGCCATGGTTCAGGGTGAAGGAGCTGCAGAAACCATCGTAAAGATGATTCAGATAGCGAACTTCTACAGAATGTGCGACGTTCTGATTGTTGGGCGCGGAGGCGGAAGCCAGGAAGACCTGCTTCCTTTCAGTGAAGAATCTGTAGTCCGTGAAGTTCACAATTCCGAAATCCCTGTAATCAGTGCCGTTGGACACGAAATTGACTGGTCCCTTGCAGATTTTTCGGCCGATGCACGAGCTGCAACCCCAACCCAGGCCGCAGAAATTGCAGTTCCTGTTTACGGAGAACTGATTCAGAGGATCCAATGGTACCGTCAGGATCTTTACAACACAATTTCTCAGGATGTTCACAGCAAACTTCTTATGGTCCGCAGTTTCAAGCCCGAAAATCTTGAAATGCAGTTCCGTACAATAGAAATGCCTTATTTGAACCGTTTTGAGGACACAAAACGAGAATTAATAGAAAACATTCAGGATAAAATAAAAGACCTGAAACTTCAGATTGAACGTAACGTTACAATTCTTGAAGGAGCAAGCCCTGCCACAATCCTGAACCGCGGTTATTCCATGGTAAGGGATAAAACAACGGGGAAAGTGATAAGGGATGCAGAAAAAGTTACGCCAGGCATGGAAATAGAAGTTACACCGGCTAAGGGAAGCTTTACTGCAGTAAGTAAATAGAAAAAAAATCGCAATGATTCGAAAAGGGAGACTAAAATGACTAACTTCGAAGAAAAATTAAACCGCCTTGAAGAACTTTCTGATGACATAAAAAGAAGTGACATTTCTCTGGAAGACGCACTGAAGGATTTTGAAGAAGGAATCAAACTTGCAAAGGGCCTTGAAAAAGAACTGAATGCAATCGAAGGCAAAATCCAGATTCTTATGAATGAACCTAATCCGATGACAGAAGAAAATGCTCCTGAACTGGACAATTTTTCTCCAACTAACGTTCAGACAGGAACAGCGGGAGCTCCACAGACCGGCCTCCGCCAGGATTCACTTTTTTAGGCTGAAACAAAACAGGATTCACAAAAATTATGAGCGCCGGAAAACCAGTTAGAAAACTCAGTGCAGAAACTGCACGAAAAATCGCAGCGGGAGAAGTAATCGACAGGCCGAATGCCATTGTCCGTGAGCTTCTTGATAATGCTGTAGACTCCGGGGCTACAGCCATTACCGTGGAAGTAAACGGTGGCGGCGTAGATAAAATCCGTGTAGTGGATAACGGCTCGGGCATGACAAAGGAAGACCTTGAGACCTGTGCCCACCCTCACTGTACAAGTAAAATCGAAAAAGACGTAGACCTTCTGAATCTTACGACCCTTGGTTTCCGCGGAGAAGCACTTGCTTCAATTGCCGCCGTTTCCCGCCTTTCAATTGTATCTGCCGGCTGGAAAATGCGTGCATCCATTACAGAAGACCATATTCTGGAACCTTTTGCAGAAACAAACGGAACGATAGTCCAGAGTGAAGGTCTTTTTGAAAACTTCCCTGCCCGCCGCCAGTTCCTTAAACGGCCGGCAAGCGAAGGACTTTTATGCAAAACCACATTCATTGAAAAATGTCTTCCTCGCCCTGACATTGCTTTCCGTCTTATTATGGATGGTGAAACAAAACTTGACCTTCCAAGAGACGTAACCCTTACCCAGCGTTTTGTAAGAGCAATGAATTTCCGGGAAAACGAAAAACTGTTTTACGAAATCACATCCCGCGATCCTGAAAGTAAATGGAGTCTTCGCATAGTTCTTGGGGAACCAGGGGTAAACCGAACAAGCAAAAAAGACATCTATATTTTTGTAAACGGAAGAAGAATCCAGGAGTATTCCCTGGTTCAGGCTGTTGAATATGGCGGACAGGGATTCTTTCCGAACGGAACTTTCCCGGTTGCTGCAGTTTTTGTAGACATAGATCCGCATGAAGTGGATTTCAATATTCACCCTGCAAAAAAAGAAGCTCGCTTTTCGGACATTTCAAGCCTGCACCATGGAGTTAGTTCAACCGTAAGAAACTTTTATAAATCACACACAATCCAGGGGCTTGCCGCTAACGCCCTTTCAGGTTCCGGTTCTTACTCTGCCGGAAAACCAGAAACAAAACAGAAAGAACTGTTTGATAAACTTTTTGATGATTCAAAGCTTTCTGTTCCGGCTTCACATATCACAACTTTTGAAAACACTTCACAAAAAGAAGAAACAACACCGGTTGAACATTCAGGCGTTTACCGTGGGGCCTATAAAATTCCTGAACACAAAACAGAAACTACTTCTGAAAAAGTTTCTTTCAATGATTCGGGATACAAAGAAAAACTGTTCTCAGAAAGCCGCTCAAAGCTTGATATGTTCACTGCTAAAGTTCAGACCGGAACAATCGGGAAGAAAACTGAAAAACCTTCAGAATTCCAGAATCATCCTGTAGAAAAAAAATCAGAAAACCTTGCAGAAAGTGCGCTTGGAGTTACTCCGCCGGAAGAGAAAGATTCTGATTTCAAATTCCTTGGCTGTACTCTCGGAACTTTCCTTGTAGCTGAAAAGAACGGAAGCCTTTTTATTATTGACCAGCATGCGGCTCATGAAAGAATTCTTTTCAATAAAATTATGAATGAAAAACCGAACCGCATTTCTCTGATTATTCCTTACATTCTTGAAACGGAAGATGAGGATGAAAACAGATATCTTGAATCCATAAAAGATAAAATGGAAGAAAGCGGTTTTGTAATCCAGAAATCAGGTAAAAACACCTGGGAAGTTACAACCACTCCTGACCGCTGGAAAGGAACTGAAAAGGATTTACGGGAAGCTGTTCTTTCAAAACGCCTGGAACCTTCCGAAATCATACGTTCTATTGCTGCAATGACTGCCTGCCGTTCTGCTGTTATGGACGGACATTTTCTTGATGACGTTACAGCAAGCCGCCTTGCAGAAGATGCGCTGAAACTTGAAGATCCGCATTGCCCTCACGGCCGGCCAGTCTACACGGAACTTTCCCGTGAAAAGCTTTTTATGCTTGTGAAGAGAACGTAACAACAAAAAGCGGGGCCCAGCAACGCGAAAAGTGGGAAAACTTTTTAACCGCTGATACACGCAGATAAACACTGATTTTCAAAGATTATTCACTATTCGCTTAATCTGGATTTTTGGAGTTCCAAAATTTATCAGCAATCCTAATTTTTTATCTGTAGCTTTTAAATAATTGATTAATTGTGCTTCATGAATTTCTGTCAGTTGTTTTATTGATTTAAGTTCAACAACAATGTTATCTTCAACACATAAGTCCGCAAAATAATCACCAACATTTTCATGTTTATAAAACACGGATATTTTTTTTTGTTGTTCAACTTTTAAATTTTTTAATTCTAAATCCTTTGCCAAAGCATTCTCATATACTTTTTCAAGGAAACCACACCCCAAAGTATTAGATACTTCAAATGCTGAACCAATAATTAATTCTGTTACTTTATTTATCTCCATACCTTATATATAGCTTTTTTTTGTTAGAATCAGGAAAAAGTAACAAAGAATTTAATAAATATCTGTGTAAATCTGTGTAAATCTGTGTTTATCTGCGGTTAAATCTACTTTATCAGCATGCAGTCGCCGTAGGAGAAGAATCTGTAGCGTTCTTCGACGGCTTTTTTGTATGCATTAAGGATGTTCTCGCGGCCGGCAAAAGCAGAAACCAGCATAATGAGTGTACTTTCCGGTGTGTGGAAATTGGTGAACATCTGGTCTACAGTTTTGAATCTGTAGCCCGGATACATAAAGATATGTGTGGAAGAAGTTCCGGCGTTTACAGTGCCGTCTTCATTTGCGGCAGATTCCAGAGTACGTACTGAAGTTGTACCCACGGCAAGAATCTTTCTTCCTTCTTTTTTTGCATTGTTGATTTTTTCTGCTACACTTTCAGGAACTGTATAGGCTTCTTCGTGCATTTTGTGATTTTCAATATTGTCTTCACGAACAGGAAGGAAAGTTCCAAGTCCAACATGAAGAGTAACAAAATCACGTTCGATTCCTTTTGCAGAAAGGCGGTCCAGCATTTCTTCCGTAAAATGAAGCCCGGCTGTAGGACAGGCAGCACTTCCGGTTTCACGGGCGTAAACATTCTGATAGCGTTCTGAATCCTTTTCTGTATCTTCACGTTTAATGTATGGTGGAAGCGGAATATGACCGTTATGTTCAAACCATTCTTCTGTGATTACAAAATCAAACTGAAGAGCACGAAATTCAGTTCCCGCATTGCCCGGAACATCAATGATTGTTCCGATTGAACCGTCCGGGAATTTATAGCGCATACCAGGCTTCTGTTTCTTTGCATTGAAAACCATTGTATTCCAGGTACGGCATTCCTTATCGATGGAATTCAAAAACATGAATTCCGTTTCGCGACCTGTTGTTTCTTTGATTCCATAACACCTTGCACGGCGTACTTTAGAGTTATTGAAAATCATGAGTGTGCCGTCATCAATAAGGTCAGGAAGATCATCCATTTTATGATGGAACACTTCTCCACTTGTACGGCCAAGCATCATAAGTTTATCCTGCCCGCGTACCCCACTCGGATGCTGGGCAATAAGTTCTTCAGGAAGGTCAAAGAAAAAATCAGAAGTTAACATATAAGATAGTATAATAAAAATATCATCGTTTTGAAATATAGATTAATGTCACACGGATTGCCACGCCGATTCGATTATGTCACGAAGAATGTCACACGGATTCGATTTTGCTAACGCAAAATCTTTAAAAATATTTACTTTTCATATTTTTTTTGTCATTTTTAATTTTTCCAGGCTATTAAATATTTATGTTATTTTATGAAGAAGAAACAAAAAATATTCTAATTGCCTGTATGAATGTCCATAATGAATTAGGATCCGGATTTCTTGAGGCTGTTTATCAAAGTGCTCTTGAATTAGAATTCAAAGAGATGGGAATTCCATATCGGAAAGAAGCTAAGATTGAAATTTTCTATAAGGAAAAAAAAATAGATCAAGTTTATTATGTAGATTTTATTTGTTATGAAAGATTTGTCATTGAATTAAAAGCGGTTACTTCTTTAGTGAAAGCACACAAATCACAGGTTTTAAATTATTTAAAAGGTTCAAATCTGGAAATAGGTTACCTAGTGAACTTTGGAGAGAATTCATTAAAATGGCAACGAATTACAACATTTAAAGAATCGACGTTAGTCGATTCGAATCCGTGTGACATTTATTAAAATAGCGTATTCTGCGAACTGCTGGTGCCGGCGGGAAGGCCGAGGTGTTCGTAGGCTTTTGGAGTAACTATACGTCCTCTTGGAGTCCGCTGGATGAGACCGCACTGAATGAGATAAGGTTCATAGTAATCTTCAAGAGTATCAAGGCTTTCACCAATACTGATTGCAAGAGTTTCAGCACCAACAGGGCCACCACCAAAATTATTGATAATCGAAAGAAGAATTTCCCGGTCGTATTTTTCGAGTCCAAGCTCATCAATTCCAAGTCTCTTTAGTCCGGCTTTTGTAATTTCAAGGCTGATAGTATCCCTGCCTGAAACTTCAGTAAAGTCACGCATTCTTCGGAGCACACGGTTTGCAACACGCGGAGTACCGCGGGAACACTGAGCCATAAGAAGAGCCGCGTCATCATCAATCTTTATTTCAAGAATTCCGGCGCTGCGTTTAATAATGGAAGCAAGCTCTTCCTGAGTGTAAAAATTGAAACGTGGAATAATTCCGAAACGCGAAATCAAAGGAGAAGAAACAGAACCTGCTTTTGTTGTTGCTCCTACAAGAGTGAACTTTGGAATCGGAATACGGACTGTACGGGCGGCAGCCCCCTGCCCGATAATCCAGTCAAGTTCATAGTCTTCCATGGCAATGTAAAGCATTTCTTCTAGAGCAGGCTTAAGGCGATGAATTTCATCAATAAAAAAAACAGTACGCGGTGTGATCGTAGAAAGAATTCCGGCAAGATCTTTTGGTTTATCAAGAGCCGGAGCAGAAGTTACTTTAAAATCAACTCCAAGTTCGTTTGCTGTAATCTGGGCAAGAGTTGTTTTTCCAAGTCCCGGAGGTCCAATCAAAAGAAGATGATCAAGAGCTTCTTCACGGTCACGGGCCGCTTTAATAAAGACAGAAAGATTCTCTTTGATTTCTTTCTGACCTAAAAATTCAGAAAGTCCTTTCGGACGGAGATTATTGTCGTTGTCTTCGGAAAAGCCTGTTGAATCAGCTCTTACAATATTAAAATCATCACTCATTTTTTTTATTTCCAATTTTCTGTTTACGCAAGTTCTACAATTACTTTTCTAAACAGAAGTTCTTCCTTGTCCTTCTGGCTTTTTGAAGCAAAGCCCGGGTCCTTGTTCATTTCATCAGCAAGGCGGGCAACAACACCTTCCACCTGGCGTTTATCATACCCCATTGCCTGGAGTGAAGTAATAAGGTCTCCGTATGGAGCAGGCGTTGCGACCCTCACTACTGTTTCATTCTGATGCATCTTCAGTTTTCCTTTTAAAGCAAGCATCATTTTTCCGGCAGTCTTTTTTCCTACTCCTGGAATCTTTTCAAGCATATCAAGGTCACCACGGTCAAGAACATCACTAAGACGCCCTGAGCTTACTGAACTCATGATTTTTACAGCTCCCTTTGGGCCTACCCCGTCAACTTTAAGAAGATCAAAGAAAAGGTCCCGTTCTTCAGCTGAAGAAAAACCGTATAGGTCCATTACTTTATCTGTATGGTTGAGCCAGGTAAAAACTCTGGCTTCTTCACCAACATGAGGCATCTTATCAAGATTGGAATCGGGTACGCAGATATCCCATTCTATTCCGTTTACTTCAAGAAACAGCTGTTTAGGAAACTTTGCAGTAATAATACCCTTGATTGAATTGAACATTCTTCTATTTTAATCAATTTGAACATGAAAATCCATTATGATATAGTTTAATAATGAAGAAACAAACAAAAATCCTTTCCTTTCTGGGCTTTTTAATTGTGCTTTCAGCTATGCCACTTTTTTCCCAGGAAGCCCTGAAATCCTTTGAAGAAGAATATCTTGATATGCTTTCGCTTTACGGAACCACATCAAGAAACTACCTTGCATACAGGACTCTCAGTGATTCTGTATGGAATTTCAAGGACGATGATACAGTAAAATCACAGGATGAAAATCCTGACCCGGTAAATCACCCGTGGAAAAATAATGTCCTTGGTGAAAAACGTATTCTTTGGGAAAAAGAAAATCCTTCAGATAACTTTTTCATGCGCGGGCTAGACCAGTCTCTTTCAGTTAAAATCTACGGTCCAAGTCATTACAATTCTATAAACACAGGAGCTCCTTTCGGCCAGAACGACGGAGCTTTATGGCAGGGCCGCGGTTACAACACAAGCCTTACAGGCGGGGCCCGTCTTGAAGGTTACGGTTTCGAACTTACTTTCAAACCTCAGATTTCTTTCAGCCAGAATCTTGATTACAATTACCTGATTGATTCAGTCGCATTTGCTGCTGAAACTTTCAAAGACAAAGCAAAAAAATACGGATACATTTATGGTGCATCCTGTGATGCTGTCCAGCGTTTTGGTGACAGTGCATTCTGGGACTTCAGTTTCGGTGACACGGAACTCCGCTGGAGCTGGCATACCTTTACAGTGGGATTCGGTTTCCAGTCAATCTGGCTCGGACCTGCATACGTAAATCCAATTCTTCATTCAAACAATGCGGCCTCTTACCCGAAAATTGACATTGGTCTCCGTAAAACAGAAGTAATCATTCCAAAACTCAACTGGAATCTTGGTTTTATTGAAGGACGTATCTGGACCGGTTACCTTACTGAAAGTGACTGGTTCGACAACAATCCCGATAACGACCATAACCTGATCCACGGGCTCACGATGAGTTACGCACCAAGCTTCATGCCGGGCTTTACCATTTCCGCAAACAGAACCTGTCTTGTACGAGCCTCATGGGAGAACATGGGCTACGTCATTCCGGTCTACGACAATACTTATGTAGGAACCTACGACGGCCAGGGCGAAGACCAGAAAATGTCATTTTCTGCTGACTGGCTCTTTCAGAAAGTGGGCTTTGAAATCTACGGTGAAATTGGTGTAGATGATTTTCTTCCGTCCGGAGATTCCTACGCACAGCGCTATCTCCGCTGGCCTTTCCACGCCACCGCTTACACAGTGGGTGCAAGAAAAGCCTTCAATTTCAAAAATCATCCTGACATAAAAGCTGAACTGATTTTTGAATGGAATGATTCTGAACCAAGCCAGGACTACCAGATGTGGGGCTTCTACAACTTCGGATTCCATGGCCAGGTAACCCAGGGGTATACAAACCGCGGTCAGTGGCTTGGAAGCGGTTACGGATACGGTGGAAACAGCCAGTATCTTGCTTACCGCATTTACTACCCTAAAGGAAAAACAGGATTCTTTATTGGCCGCAATAACCCTGATAACAGTTACGTATTCGGCCAGTCTGTAGATCATGCGGCCTATGAAGACGGAGCTTACTGGGTTTCTGCCAGATGGCTTGCAGCATTCAAAGCAAACTTCTACACAGGAGTTGAATCATACTGGTTCATCACACCACAGGTGGTACTGGGAGGCGGTTTACTTTATAATATGATAATCAATCCGGAATATAATCCTGTTGAAACTCAACCGTATTTTTACAGAAAAAATACAGTGGAACATAACTTCCAGTTTATGCTTAATATAAAAGTGAACTTCTAGAATTGAAAAAGTTTTTCTTTGTTTTTACATTACTTGTTTTTTCCCCTTTTGTTTTTGGACAGGAAGCTCTGAAGTCCCTTGAAGAAGATTATTTTGATTTCTTGAGTCTTCAGGGAGTAATTGAAAGACCTTACCTGAATTACCGCACTTTAAGTGACAGCAAATGGGATTTAACAGGCATTGAAGAAAATGAGAAAAACGTATGGAAGAAAAACAACCTTGGAAATACTTTTACGCTTTTTGAACCTGAAACAAAATCAGAAAACGGATTCCTTAAAGGAGTTCCTCAGGGAATCTACATAAGACCTTACGGCCCTGAATGGTTCAACTCTGTAAATACAGACTCCCCTTTCGGCCAGAATGACGGAGCTTTATGGCAGGGCCGCGGTTACAACACAAGCTTTACAACCGGCGTCCGCTTCGAAGGCTACGGACTGGAATTCACCTTCAAGCCCCAGCTCAGCTTCAGCCAGAACGCGGGGTTTGAGTTACTCCCAAGTTTATATACAAATGAATTTGGCTATTTCTGGGGATATGGTAACAGTATTGGTATTGATAATCCTCAGAGATTTGGAAATTCTCCTTTCTGGAATTTTGACTGGGGAGATTCTGAAATCAGATACTCATGGCACTCTTTAACTATAGGATTTGGCACTCAGTCCACTTGGATTGGGCCAGCTTTCCTGAATCCGATTCTTCATTCCAATAATTCTGCATCCTATCCAAAATTTGATATTGGAATCCGTAAACAGAAAATCGTTATACCATATTTAAACTGGAGCCTAGGTTTCATCGAATCTCATATGTGGGTTGGAAAACTTACTGAATCGGAATATTTTGACAAAAACCCTGAAAATAATAATAACCTTTATTCTGGCTTTACATTCAGTTATGCTCCATCCTTTATACCAGGATTAAGTCTTTCCATTAATAAAATATGCCTCGCAAAATGGGATTCTGAACCCTGGAAATATTTGAATCCTTTTTACAACGACAATGATATTTATGGCCCAGGTGAAGACCAGAAAATGTCTATTTCTGTTGATTACTTATTCCCAGGAAGCAAACTTGAACTTTATGCAGAACTTGGTATAGATGATTATTTACAAGGCGGAGGATTAGAATTATATCTCCGTTACCCTTGGGACTCAATGTGTTACCTTTTGGGTTTAAAAAAAGAATATGATATTTATAAAGATATCTTAAAGGGAGAACTCATATTCGAATTCACCTCATTTGAACAGCCTTGGAATAAAATTACTGAAAATCAGGCATATTTCTTTTATGGTCATCATCAAATCACTCAGGGATATACAAATAAAGGACAGATTCTTGGTTCCCCACTTGGAGTAGGCGGAAACGGTCAGCTACTTCAGTTTAATTTGTATTATCCCAAAGGTGTTGGCAAGCTGATTTTTTACAGAACTAATCCTAACGATGTATATGCCTATAATATTTTGAAAAACAAAAATGCCCGTTACAGAGCAGAGTTTTTAATTAAAGGTGAAAATCAATATTTTGTTACAGATAACATTATTATAGGCGGTGGTTTCGGTTGTAATATTATCTGGCATAAAACTTACAGTGAAGATACGACTGAAACAAATTGCAATTTTATTTTCAATATATCATTGAAATTACTATTTTAAGGCAACAAAATGAAACAGAAATCATTAAAGAAAAATGCATTGTTGAATGTAATACGTACAATAATGGGATTAATTTACCCGCTTATCACTTTCCCTTATGCCTCCCGCATTCTCCTTCCGGAAGGAATTGGTAAAGTAAATTTCGCAAATTCAATTATTTCATATTTTGGTTTAATGGCTTCATTGGGAATCAGTACTTACAGTATCCGTGAAGCAAGTAAAGTACGCGATGATAAAATTCAGTTAAGCCAATTTGCAAAAGAAATGCTTATCATAAACCTTTTTTCAACTGCAGCTGCTTACCTTTTATTTTTTATTTCTTTGTTCACCATTCCAAAATTTAGCAGTTATCGCTTGCTTCTTCTTATTTCAAGTTCCACAATTTTATTTTCCACTCTTGGACTGGAATGGCTTTATGGAGCTGTTGAGGAATATGCATATATAACAATCCGATCAATTCTATTTCAATTCCTCACTCTTTTTGCTCTTTTCATTTTTGTGAAAACTAAAGAAGATTACGTAGTTTATGCAGCTACCGGAATCCTTTCTTCCGTTGGCTCAAACATATGTAATTTTATTCATGCAAGAAAATACATAGATTTCAGAACCGGACTTCCTTTAAAATTACGTAAACATTTAAAACCTATTTTTATATTCTTTGGAACAAACCTTGCAATAAGTGTCTTTACTATTCTTGACACATCCATGCTTGGTTTCCTGACTGATGATATTCAGGTTGGATTCTATACTGCGGCAACTAAATTGACTCGCATGATTAGAAATTTATTCCCTGCAGTTTTCACTGTTTTGTTTGCAAGACTTTCCATTACCGGAACAAAAGATGAGAACTATTTTAAAGAACTGATTGGGAAAACCCTTGACTTCATACTTTGCTTTTCGCTTCCTATTATTGCCGGTCTTTTTATTTTGGGAAAACCTATCATTCTTCTCTTATCAGGGGAAAACTATATTGATGCACTTCCATCAATGTATATCATGATTCCTATTATCTTCCTCAGTTCCTGGGCTGGTTTTCTTGGTGGTTCAGTTCTTAACTCCCTGGGTAAAGAAAAAATCTATCTTTATTGTGTTATCGCAGGAGCAACCATAAATGCAATTTTGAATTTCTTCTTCATCAAAGTTTGGGGTTCTTTTGGAGCAAGTTTATCTACATTACTTACTGAATGCTTTTTTGCTATGGTTTATACAATCCTGATATGGCCATATATATTAAAAAGAAAAATTTTTGTTAAATCATTTCAATATATTTTTTCTACAATTTTTATGACTTTAGTTTGTTTAACTGTGAATCATTTCCTTTCAGAAAACGTTCCTAAACTCATTTTTGTTTCACTTTCGGGAATGTTCGTTTATTTCTTATGCCTTTTATTCTTTAAAAATGAAATGTTAATCAATATTTTATCATTAATGAAAAATAAACTAAAAGGAAAACTTTCTCATGAGTAAATCAATCAGTTTTGTATTTTCTAATTTCTATAATCATCCAATTGGTGGATATAAAATTATTTTCGAATATGCAAATCGTCTGACCGAAAAAGGATATAAAGTTTATTTAACTTACCCTGTTAGGGAGATAGAACCTGAAGACACATTTAAAGTATTAAGAAAAATCAAGCGCTTTATTACATTTAAGTTACTTCATTGTTATCGTGTTACCTGGTTTAAATTAAATCCAAACGTTAAGGAAGTTTTCATAAAAGGGTTTTCAAAAGGACCAGATGAGTCATTTTTTAAGAAAATGGATTATGTAGTGGCTACTGCATTAAAGACGTCTTACTATGTAAATAAAATAAAATCTGTTACCGATGAAAGCAAATACTATTTTATTCAGGATTATGAAAAATGGGATGGAGTTTCCGATGGATACGTAATGAACTCATTCAAACTTCCATTAAAAAAGATAGTTATTGCTTCATGGTTAAAAGACATAGTAAATCAATGTAATGAAGAAGCCCTCTTAATTCCAAACGGTTTTGACTTCGATTTTTTTAATCAAACTGTTCCATACGAAAAAAGAGATCCCTTTTCGGTTTCTTTTTTATATCATGAAGATGAAAGAAAACGCGTAACTGATACAATTAAAGCTTTAGAAATTGTAAAATCGAAAATTCCTGAGCTTAAAGTTTATTCATTTGGTGTTCCTGAAAGACCCTCTTCCTTTCCTGATTGGATTATTTATTTTCAAAAACCATCTCGCGAAGAACATAATTTTGTATACAACAACTCTGCAATTTTTATTGCCTCAAGTAGTTTAGAAGGATTTGGATTGACTCCAGTGGAAGCCTTAATATGCGGTTGTGCAATTTGTGTAACTGACACTACAGGTTTCAAAACATATGCATTCCATGATAGAACTGCTCTCCTTTCTCCAGTTTATGATATAAATCAAATGGCAGAAAATATTATATCTTTGATTAATAACCCTGAAAAAAGAATAAAACTTGCAAAAGCTGGAAAAGAATTTGTCAGCTCTTTTACATGGGAAAGTGCAATCGAAAAATTCATATCTTATCTTAATTAATTCAATAAAATAGAAACTTTTTACTCTATTATATATAATTTGTTATATGGCTGTTTTTAATACCGGTGAAACAACGGAATCATTAAAAGAAAAATATAATCCCGAGGGCAGCACACTCCGCAAAGCTCAGCTAAGAATGCTGGATATGCTTAAATTTATTGACAGCATATGCAAAGAAAACAATATTTCTTACTATCTGGATTGTGGAAATCTTTTAGGGGCCGTCCGCCATCAGGGGTTTATTCCTTGGGATGATGATGCTGATATAGCTATGCCTTTATCAGATTATAGAAAATTCAAGAAAATACTTCTTTCAGAAAAATATAAAAACTCAGATTATATTCTCCAATGCCATAAAACAGACCCGAATTATAAATGGTTTTATGGCGTTCTCAGAGATAAAAAATCTGAATATATTCAGAATTCAATTATTCATAATGTTCGTAAATATAAAGGTATTCAAGTAGACATTTTCCCATTTACATGGAATTCTTCAATTTTCTTTTCACGTATTTGCAACAAATTTATCCGTATTAATGATAGTTATTTTACAGGAAAGCATCCTGTTTTATCAGAATTAATTTATGTTTTCATTAAGTTTTTTTTAATTCCTATTTTTTCTTTTTTAGGCTTTTTCTTTCTTGGAAGAAATAATTTTTCACATTGTTACTCCACCCCATTCTTAAATGAAAAATATAAAAAAGACAAAATCTTTCCTTTATCGGAAATTGAATTCGAAAACTACCGTTTTCCTTGTCCAAAGGACCTTGAATATTACCTTTCCCAAATTTACTCGAAGGACTATAAAAACCTTCCTCCAGAAAATTCTCGCGGAGGACATGAAACAAAAGTAATTTTTTTGGATGATTAATTATGATATCAATTGCACTTACCACCTATAACGGTGAAAAATATCTAGCAGAACAATTATCTTCAATTTCTAGACAGACTTATAAAGACTGGGAACTTGTAGTCTGTGATGACTGCTCATCAGACAACACCATAAAAATACTCGAAGAATTTAAAAAGTCAAATCCACAGAATAATATTTCCTTAATTACAAATGAAAAAAAACTGGGACCAAAAAAGAATTTTGAAAAAACTATTTCTTTATGTTCGGGCGAATATACAGCATTATGTGACCAGGATGATATCTGGGAAGAAAATCATCTTGAACTTTTGCTGAACAGTATAGGTTCCAGAAATTTAGTATGCGGTGATGCAATGCTGTTTGATGAAAACGGACCCTATCAGAAATTTTCCGATTCTAACTGCTTTTCACCATTGTTCTTTGATTCCAATCCAAAGAAATTAAAAAAAATCCTCTATTCTGGCGGTTGCTTTCAAGGCGCCTCTTTCCTGGGGAAAACAGATTACTTAAAATCTTTGTGTCCTATTCCAGAAGAAATCCCTGCCCATGATTTATGGTTTGTATTTAATGCTATCTGTGAAAATTCATTCATTTATCTGGACCGGGTTGTTACAAATTACCGCCAGCATTCAGGACAGGAAACCCGTAAAGAAGGATCTTTATACAGCGCATCTTTTAAGCTCTTTCCTCAAAAAAGGATTATTCCTGTTTTATTTGCAAAGAAGGAATCTTTTTCAAAAGAGGTTCAAGACATTCTAACTGAAGTTCTTTTTTTCTATAAGGCCGAAAACAATATGCAAAATATAATCCGTAAAAATTCCATATGGATAAAGAATTATAAATTTGCTTATCTTCCACATTCAGTAATTAAATTCTTACCACGCTTAGTAAAATTCAACATCAAACTTTATAAAGGAGACTGTTTCAATGACTAAAGATCAGATCAGCCTTGCAATTTGTATTGATAAAAACTTTGTCATGCAGGCCGGAGTATTTATTACTTCCATTAAAGAAACAAACAAAGATGAAAAGATTCTTATTTACATTTTTAATCAGGATCTTAGTGACGAAAACAAAAACACTTTAAATTCAATTGTTTCAGGAACTGAAATCTCACTTGAATTCCTTTCTCCTGACTTAAGTCTTCTTCCGGAAGTTTCAACTGCTGGTAAATCACATCTTTCAATGGCAACATACTACAGATTACTCATTCCATATGCATTACCGGAATCAGTTTCTAAACTGCTTTATCTTGATTGTGATATGATTGTATTGGATTCCCTCAGACCTCTTTGGGAAACAGACATAAACGGAAAATCTGGAGCAGTCAGCATGGACATGTTCAATGATGATCCATCCATTGCCACAAGACTTATGTACAATCCTTCGTACGGTTACTTTAATGCCGGAATGATTCTTATCAATCTGGATTATTGGAGAAAGAACAACATTTCTGGTAAAACCCTTGATTTCCTGAGAGATCACAAAGAATTATGTTTGGCTCATGATCAGGATGCATTAAATCATACTATGACTGAAACAGCTCTTTTTGTTTCTGTCAGATACAATCTTCAGCTTGATTTTCTAAAGGACTTTAACTGCCTTATTGTTGATCCTAAACACAATAATGAAATTATCGAAGCAAGAAGGAATCCATGTATTATTCATTATACAGGACCTACTAAACCATGGCTTTCAAACTGTGACCATCCTTATACAAGACATTGGGATTATTTCTGTTCATTAACAATCTGGAAAAACTTAAAAAAGAAATGTGAATATTCAGGAAATAGAAAATTAAAATATGAAATTAAAATGATTCTTAAGAAAATTCATTGTTTCAAAGAACCCAAACCTTATTTAAGTGAAAGTATTAATACCGCAAATACAATTCTGGAGAATTTATGTCCCGCAAAATTTTAATTAATGGTGATTTTTACTGCAGAAACCTTACAGGAATTGAACGTTTTGCCAGTGAAGTCTGCAAAAATCTGGATAATGAAATTGCTAAAGATGAAATATCAATTCTCATTCCTGCTAATGCAAAAAATGTTCCTGATTTTAAAAATTTCAAGGTAATTAAAAGTGAACTGACTTTATCTTCCTTTTTCAAATGGCAGCAGACCATACTCCCCAAATATCTGAAAAAAGAAAATGCAGTTTCCCTTGATTTTTCAAACACCTGTCCGTTTTTCCGCCCTGGTTATGTTTTTCTTCATGATATTTACTGTAAACTTTATCCGGAAGATTTCAAATCTCTACGTGACAAACTGATCAGAATTTATTCCTGTATTTTATACAGAAGAATTGCTCGTCATGCAAAAAAAGTTCTCACTGTTTCTAACTTCAGCCGTAATCAGATTGCTGAAACCTACAGAAAAAAAACAGATAAAATTACAGTAATCCCCAACGGGTGGGACCACTTCGAAAGAATCATTCCGGATGATGGAATTTTCCAGAAACATCCTGAATTATCTGATAAATCATATTTTTTTACTTTGGGAAGCCTTTCAAAACGTAAAAATTTAAAATGGATTGCAGAATATGCGTCCAGACATACGGAAGAACATTTCGCCATTTCCGGAAAAATGATTAACGGACTTGTTCCAAAAGAACTGGAAATCCTGAAAACATTGGAGAACGTTACACTTTTAGGCTATGTTTCGGATGAGGAAGTAAAAGCCCTTATGCAGAAATGCAAAGCATTTATTTTCCCTTCATATTATGAAGGATTCGGAATTCCTCCGCTGGAAGCTCTTTCTTGTGGAGCTCCAATTATTGTATCTAAAGCAGCCTGTCTTCCGGAAATCTATGGCAATTGCGCCCATTACATAGACCCGGATAATTCTGACTGTGACCTGAATGAACTTTTAAATGAACCGGTAGAATCTGCAGAAGAAATTCTTTCAAAATATACATATAAGAATTCTGCCCTGCTTCTTAAGGAAGTTCTTAGATCCCAGGTCTGATTTAATAATGTAACCAAAAATGATATAATTTCATTTGTATATATATGAGGTATGGATTTAATGTCTTTTAGTTCTATTTTGTACACAATTATCCTTTATCCTTTAATTCAGATAATTGAAATTGCATTCAAAGTTTTTGACAAACTTTTTGACAACACAGGTATTGCGGTAATCGGCGTAAGTTTTACAGTTACCCTTCTTTGTCTTCCACTTTATATTGTTGCCGAACACTGGCAGCAGGTTGAACGAGACACTCAGACAAAACTGAAACCAGGAATCGACAGAATCAAGGCCGTTTTCAAAGGCGACGAACAGTATATGATTTTGTCTACTTTTTACCGCCAGAATCATTACCATCCTATGATGGCATTGCGCTCAAGTTTCGGTCTTCTTATTCAGATTCCTTTCTTTATGGCAGCATATTCCTGTCTTTCAAAGCTTCCTGCTCTCCAGGGCCAGTCTTTCCTTTTCATTAAAGACATGGGCCAGCAGGATGCAATTTTCTACATCGGGAAACTTCCTGTAAACATTCTTCCGATTGCAATGACAGTAATCAATATTATTGCCGGTGCAATCTACACAAAGGGCTTTCCATTCAAAGAAAAGCTTCAGATCTATGGAATGGCTCTCCTCTTCCTGGTAATTCTTTATTCAAGTCCTGCAGGCCTTGTTCTTTACTGGACAATGAACAATGTTTTCAGCCTTGTAAAAAACATCTTCTATAAATTAAAGCATCCTGTATGGACTTTATTCTGGCTCATGGTTGCTGGAATCATTCTTGTTAGCGGTTATGTTCTTTTCGTTTACGACGGCGGAGCCAGCATGAAAAAACGCCTTATGGCATGTTTTGCCATGTGGCTTTGTATTCCGATTCCGCTTTACCTTAAAGCTTTTGACTGGCTTCTTGACCACCCATTTAAAGAACTCAAAGAAAACAAAAAGGTCAGAAACTCTCTTTTCATTGGGAGCGCTCTTGGGCTTACAATCGTACTTGGCCTTGTTATTCCTTCTTCCCTTATTTCATCTTCGGTTCAGGAATTCTCAAATATTGACTCATACACAAACCCGAAAGCTTTCCTCAATCATTCTTTCTGGCAGGCTTTCGGAATATTTGTTGCATGGGCATCATGTATCTATTTCCTTTTCCGTGAAAAAGTTCAGACTTTAATTTCAGTATTCTTTTCAATCATGTTTGTATGCGGAATTGTAAATTGCTATGCTTTCGCCGGCAACTACGGTTCCATGGATGCAACACTTATATTCCTTGACGGATTCTCGAATCCTTCAAAGTTATTCATGCTTCTGAACCTTATTATTTCTGTTGTACTCATTGCTGCACTTTTCCTTATCTTCCGTTTCAACAAATCAAAGACATTATCCAGCATTTTTTATGTTGCAACGTTTGGAATGTTTGTACTTTCAATTTTGAATATTTCAAAGATTTCAAAAGAATATAAGGCTTACGAAAAAATTGTTGAAGCAAAAGAACAAGATACTTCTCTGAATACAAAATTTCACCTTTCTAAAAATAATCCAAATGTTATTGTTTTAATGATGGACCGTGCCCAGAATGCATATTTTAACTATGTGCTAGAAGATAATCCTGAATTAAAAAAATCATTTTCCGGGTTCACATTTTATCCAAATACAATTGCCTATAATGGACATACTTTAATGGCATCTCCTTCATTGTACGGCGGTTATGAATATACCCCTTTCAAAATGAATCAAAAGTCTGATATTTTATTGAAAGACAAACACAATGAAGCTCTTCTTGTATTACCTAGAATTTTCAACGAACAGGCTGGTTTTTCTGCAACTTGTTCAGACCTTTCATGGGGAAACTATAGTTATGAATCGGATATGAGTTTTGTTAAAGAATATCCTGAAATTACAGGACTTTCTCTGGCAGGACGATATTCAAGCGACTTAAAGAAAACCCTTTCTTTCTCAGGTGAAAGTACATCTCTTTCTAAAGGACTTGAAAGAAATCTTATATGGTTCAGTTTCTTCAGAACATCTCCTGCTATTCTTCGTCAGGTTGTATATTACAGTGGTTCCTGGTGGGCCTCCGAAGTTTCAACTGATACTGATGCTTTCTTAAAGTTTTATTCTACACTCCATTATCTTCCTCAGATTACCGACTTTACATCTGAAACAGGAACCTATTCAACAATTACAAACGATGCAACACACGCAAATGTGAACGTTACTGACTTCTTTGCACTTGATAAAAGCAGCACCCGGTTCCCGGAAGAACAGGCTTATTATAATTTCACTATTTGTATGGAAGCAGTTGCTGCTTATCTTGATTACCTTAAAGAAAATGGCTGTTACGATAATACCAGAATCATTATTGTAGCCGACCACGGAATTGGTTATGGTCCTGCTTCAGATGATGGATATGTAACAACTTCCGTTGGTGGTAGCGCAAAAGACCATTATCATCCTCTTCTCCTTTTCAAGGACTTTGGTTCTTCAGGAGAACCTGTAACAGACAATACATTCATGACAAACGCTGATACACCAACACTTGCCCTTACTGGAATTCTCGAAAAACCGGTTAACCCTTTTACAGGAAAATTGATTTTTACAAATGAGAAAGAAGATGGAGTTTATATCACAATAGATGATGTTTTCATGCCTCATCATTCTAAAAGTGATAAGATTTTCACCGTTGATGAAAACAAATGGTATAAAGTCTCAAATAATATTTTTGATGACACTTGTTGGATTCAGGAAGCACCAAAAAATTAATTACTGGAGATAATCATGTTCAACAATTTTTTATACATCGACCCGGGTACAGGAAGCATGCTCTTTTCAATTATGATTGGAGCAGCTGCAACTCTTTACTTTCTTGGAAAAGCTGCATGGCTTAAAATCAAAATGAAGTTTTCCGGAAAAAAAGACGGAGCTGTAATCGATTCTTCTTTCAAGAAATACGTTATTTACTGTGAAGACAAACGTTACTGGAATACATTCAAGCCTGTTCTTGATGCCTTCGAAAAAAATCAGACAGAAGTAACATATTTTGTTGCTACAGACGAAGACCCGGTTTATAAAGAAAATTATAAATACGTAAAAGCAGAAACCATCGGGGAAGGAAACTCTGCTTTTGCAAAACTTAATATGCTCAGTGCCGGTTTTGTTCTTATGACCACTCCGGGTCTTCAGGTTTACCAGCTTAAGAGAAGCAAAAGCGTAAAGCATTATTCTCATATTCTTCATATGCCAAATGATGCTACAACTTACCGCCTTTTCGGTCTGGACTATTTTGATTCTGTACTTCTTACAGGAGACTACCAGAAAGAAGATATCCGTATTCTTGAAGAACAGCGCGGAATCAACAAGAAAGAACTGGTTACAGTTGGATGTCCTTACCTTGACGTTTACAAAGAAAACATTGCAAAGATTCCTGAAGAAGAAAATCATCCTTTCACAGTTCTTGTTTCACCTTCATGGGGAGACGTTGGAATTCTTAAAAAGTTCGGTGAAAAACTTCTTGACCCGTTAAGTAAGACCGGCTGGCGAATCATTATCCGTCCTCACCCTCAATCTAAAAAATCTGAGGCCGATATGCTGAAGCGCCTTGAAGAACGTTATGCCGGAAACAGCAATATCGAATGGGATTATGAAATGCAGAACATTTACTCCCTTAAGAAAGCCGACATTATGATTTCTGATTTCTCAGGAATTATTTTTGATTACACCTTCCTTTGTGATAAACCGGTTCTTTACGTAAACGACGGCATGGACTTAAGACCATACGACGCTTACGACCTGGGAGACAAAAAACTCTGGCAGTATTCTTCCCTTGAAAAGTTCGGAAAACAGCTGGATGAAAAAGATTTTGAAAGCATCAAAGAAGTAATCCAGAATATGAGCGACAGCAAGGAACTTTCTGATGCACGTCTTGAAGCAAAGCAGACTGCATGGATGTACGAAGGAACTTCCGGTGAAAAGGTTTATAACTTCATGGTAAAAACTGTAGAAAATTCAAATGACTGAAAGAGAATTTGACGTTCTTACAACAATAGAAGCTTCTCAAAAAAAGATGTCCCAGAGAGACATAGCAAAAAAGCTTGATCTCTCTGTTGGAACCGTTAATTCAGTCCTTAATTCTCTTCTAGATGAAGAATTTATTTCTGACAGCAGGATTACAGACAAAGGCCTTGAAGCTCTGAAACCTTACAAAGTAAACCGAATCATTTTCATTGCTGCCGGTTTCAGTTCAAGACTTGTTCCAATTACTCTTAATACACCAAAGCCTCTTGTACGTGTTCAAGGCCAGCGAATCATTGATTCCATGATTGATGCCGCAATCAAAGCCGACATTAAAGAAATTTATATAGTCCGCGGTTATCTTTCTGAACTTTTTGACCAGCTTTTATACAAATATCCTGGATTAAAATTCATAGAGAACCCGAATTATAATGAGACTAACAATATCTCTTCCGCTTATTATGCTAAAGAACTTCTTTCAAACACTTATATATGTGAAGGTGACATTGTTCTTAAAAACCCTGCCCTCATTTCAAAATATCAGTTCAAGTCAAATTACTGTGGTGTAAAATGTGAAATGACTGATGACTGGTGCCTTAAAATGAACAAAGGTCGTATTTCCGGAGTTTCAATCGGTGGAACTAAAGGATACAGAATGGTTGGGATTTCTTACTGGACAGAAGAAGACGGGAAACTTCTTTCCGACAGAATTACAAAAGCCTACGATATGCCGGGTGGTAAGGAACGCTACTGGGATTCTGTTCCGCTTACTATTTTCAATGATGATTTCAATCTTGGAATCAGAGAATGTTCATTCGAAGACTTTGTAGAAATTGACACATTCTCAGAACTTAAAAAAGTTGACCCTGCCTATAACTAAAAAAAGACAATAAAAAAAACGACGGTGATTGAACCTGATAAATGGCACTTCGGTCCCTGAGCTTGTTGAAGGGTCGAAGTGCCATTTTTGTTTAACAAATCTTTACAGAATATCTTTCATATATTCTTCAAGCTTAACACAGAAGGCCTTCATTTCTTCAGGCTTAATATCACCAATATTTGCAATACGGAAAGTATTGATATTTCCAAGCTTACCAGGATAAATAGTAAACTCATATTTTTTTGCAAAATCGTGGAGAGCTTCAAAGCTGTACTTTGGTGATTTTGGTTCAAGAATTGCAGTAATAAGGTGGCTCTGATTTTCTTCTTTTACGAGCATTTCAAGACCAAGTTTTTTTACTGTTTCAACAAGAACTTTCCAGCAGTCAATATAACGCTGGGCACGTTTTTCAACAGTTTCCACCTGAGTTTCAATGATTGCCTGGCGCAGTGCATAGAATGTCTGTACAGGTGGAGTAAAACGTGTCTGGTGTGTTTTCTGGAAATACTGGTACTGGTCCCAAAGGTTCAGATAATAGTTACGGATCGGAATGTTCTTAGTTGCTTCCAGGGCTTTCTTGTTACATACAACAAAACCAACACCAGCCATTCCCTGAATATTCTTGTTTGATGTTGAAGCAATAAAATCAACTCCAATATCTTTCATATCCATAGGAATTCCGGCATAAGCCGAAACTGCATCAAAGATTGTAACAAGGCCATATTTTTTGGCGATCTGACAGATTTCTTTAATCGGATTCAGAAGTCCTGTTGTTGTTTCGTGGTAAACCCCTGCAAGATGGGTGTATTTTCCGTTTCTGATTGTTTCTTCAAGCTTTCCAAGGTCTATAGGTTCGTAAGTTGAACTTTCAAAGACATCATAATTAAGCTTATGAACACCGGCAATCTTTGCAATGCGGTTTCCATAAGATCCGTTATCGATTACGAGAAGCTTTCCGTCTTCCGGAACAACAGAACAAACCATTGCTTCATCTGCACCTGTTCCTGAACAACCGAACATGACAGTGGTATATTCTTCAGGGTCTGCAACAATCTTTGTAAGTTCAGTTGCACACCATTCCATCAGGTCACCGAATTCATATTCGCGCGGACAGATATCACTCTGAACCTGAGCATATTTTACACTGTCAGTTGTTGTGGCAGGCCCCGGGTTCAAAAGCACCTCACGACGGATTGAATTGATTTCTTCGTTTTCCTTGATACGAGGATAGATTTCATTAAGAGCACGGCTCAGCATTGATTCATCATCAATTTCAGTCCATGCATAATATTCAACCTTACGCACATATACAGGTTCTCCAGAAAGGCTTACCTGTTTTAATGCAGATTCATAATCCAGCTTAATAAGATCAGGTGAAGACTTATAATAAGCCATCATTTTATCAAGACAAGATTTTGAGATCTTTGTAATTCCAACAAGCTCTCCTGCAGGATCCGGAATTATTTCCTTGTTTTTGCTTACTTCATAAAGAACATGGTCATCATCTGCTGCAAGATAAACTTCATCATGGCTGTTTGACTTTCCGCTTGCAAGAATAACATTTGAACGGTTTTCGTTCTGAAGAACTTTAAGTCCGACAGCATCATAAATAAGGTCACTTTCCAGAAGAAGGAAATCGCCTTTTACATAAGGCACACACACTTCCAGAGTTCCCATGCTGCTTGTATTTTCGTAATTATCATTGCGAACTGTTTTGATTACATGATATTTTTTTGCAAGTTCATCATAGTATTCAGAACAGTGTCCGGTTCCGATAATAATTTCTTCAATTCCGGCTTCAATAAGTTTTTTAACAGAACGTTCAACCATTGGAATTCCGTCAATTTCAATGAAACCTTTCGGCATAACTTTTGTACGGTCCCCAAAACGGCTTCCAAGTCCGCCTGCAACAATAACTGCCTGTCTAATCATAATTTCCTCTTATTTATTCAAGAACTGCATTAAAGCTTCTTTATTTTCTTTTGGAGTACTCTTCGGTCTTCCAAGATCTTTTCTTGCACCTTTTGTAACAAGAACTTCAACAAATGTAAGTTTATCCTTTGTTTCGGAATCTTTCAGCACTGCTTCAAGTTCTTCAGGGGTTTCTGCCTTAACAACGTTTTCATAACCACATCCTGAAGCAATAGCACAAAGATCAATCTCACGGCCAACAGTCGGCTGACCGCCAACTGAATCGTGTGCTCCGTTATTCAGAACAAAGTGTACATAATTTGAAGGATTTCTTGAACCAATTGTTGCCATTCCACCCATCTGCATAATGGAAGCACCATCACCGTCAATACAGTAAACCTGACGATCCTTTTTGTTCATGGCAATAGAAAGAGCAATCTGACTTGCGTGTCCCATTCCGCCAACTGTAAGGAAATCTTTTTCATGGCCCTGTCCGTGCTTTTCGCGAAGTTCGTAAAGTTCACGGCTTGCCATTCCTGTAGTAGAAACAAAAGCTGTTGTATCTTCAGCGCTGAGCATGATTTTTTCAATAGCTTCTTCACGAGTCATTTTTCCTTCAACAGGAACGTTATTCTGAAGCTTATATTCGTCAAAAGTATTCTTACGGATAACAAATGCATACTGGGCATTGTTTTCCCTGATATATTTGTAGGCCTTTTCAAACTGAGCAGGAAGATCTTCTTCGTTTTCTGAAAGAACTTCGTAAGGTACTTTCATAGCATCAAGAAGATCACAGGTTACTTTACCCTGCTTTACGTGCTGAGGTTCATCATGAACTCCTGGTTCTCCACGCCACCCGATTACAACCAGCATTGGAACTGAATAAACATCAGGATCGGCAATAGACATAAGTGGATTCACCATGTTTCCTTCGCCCGAATTCTGCATGTAAATCATTGGAATCTGGCCTGTTGCAAAATGATATCCACAGGCAAGCCCGGTTGCACTTCCTTCGTTTGCTGAAATGATGTGTTTATCAGCAGGTGCATTATCAGTTATGTAAGCACAGAGATTCTTAAGAAGAGAATCAGGAACCCCTGCAAAAAAATCTGTACCGTTCTGAATCAATAAATCATAGAAATATGATGGTCTGATCATTTTTAGCCTCTATTTTGTTCCCGGAATCAGTTCAAGAATCTGTTTGATCGGCATACAGTCTTCATTTACTTCAAGACTGCGTTCAGCCTGAAGAATTTTTTCTGCAACACGCTGCATTGCAGGATAACTTGCTCTGAGCATATGGTTTGCATAAATTATGATATTTGCACCCCATTCAGCAAGTTCGTCTTCTGTAAACTGATTGTATGTTGTTGGTACAAGAACAAGAGGAATACCTGAGTATTCTTTTCTGAATCTCTGGCAGAATTCCTTTATATCTTCTCCGGTTTTGTCTTTTGAATGAATCATTACACCGTCGGCCCCTGCACGCACTGCGGCAAAAGCTTTATTAAGGGCTTCATCTACTGAGTAGCCGGCAATAATTTCTTCTATACGGGCAATGATCATAAAGTCTTTTGTTACCTGAGCTTTTTTTCCGGCAGCAATCTTTTCACAGAATTCTTCTTCGGTTGCAAGAACCTGCTTTGCTTCAGTTCCAAAAAGGCTGTTCTTTTTAAGACCTTTCTTGTCTTCAATGATGACTGCGCTTACCCCGTTACGTTCAAGAGTACGTACAGTAAATACAAAGTGTTCAGGAATATCTCCTGTGTCACCGTCATAGATGATTGGTTTTGTTGTACACTCAAGAATATCTGTAAGACTCTGCATGCGGGTTGTAAGGTCTACCGCTTCAATATCAGGTTTTCCTTTAGATGTAGAGTCAGTCAGTGAAGAAGACCACATTCCGTCAAATTCATGAACACCGTCATCCTTCTGGATCTTTGTATTTTCAACAATAAGTCCGCTTAAACCGGAATGTGCTTCCATAATGCGAACCACTTTCTTTGCAGAAATCAGACGGCGCAGAGTAGCACGGCGAACGTCCGGAGTTGTCCCGATTGAAGAAGCATTATCTGCAAGGGCTGTTGAATTGATTCCTTTTGTATAAGGAATTTCAATAACTTCTCCGCCCCATTCTTTCATTACTTCGTAAACTTCGTCACGGATCTTTGAAAGATAGTTTGATTTCCAGTCGTCTCCGTGAATGATGTAATCAGGCTTAAGACGTTTAAGATTCGGAACGTAGCTCCAGTCTTCCTGTGGAACAACTTCGCTAACGTTCTTAATATTTTCTACAACAGCTTTGCGCTGTTCATAAGTAAGATATGGAAGACGTTTGTGATTTACAATTGCCTTGTCAGTAAGAAGTCCTACTACTACATCACCATACTTTGCGCCTTCATTGATAATGTTGATAATTCCATGATGGATGATATCAGCTGTCAAACCAAGATATACTTTCTTTGCCATATTTACCCCCAATTAAAGCTAAAGATGTTACAAATATTATTTACAGCTTTCACTGATCTGCTGGTGAGCCTTAAGAAGTTCTGTTGTTAAAGGCTTATCAAACTGTTTGCTGTTTGTTGCCTGGTTTTCAGCAGCAACAGATTCTCCTTTATAAAGAACAACAGGATAATCCTTAATGATGTCTTTTCGTGCTTCCTGAATAATGCATTTTGCAATATCCATAGACATAGGGTTGTAATTCTTCTTGTTGATTACAGCTACTGATTCAGTAAGTGCGAAGTTTCCTTCAACAGGATCAACAAAATCAATAGGAAGTCCCTTATTCTTGTCACGAACAGCCTGGTGTCTGAGACCAAATCCAACAGCAACTTCACCGGAACGAATCTTTTTGATAGGACCTGAACCGCTAAGTTCAAGGTGTGGGCCGGCATTTTCATAAATTGCAGACAGAACAGATTTTGTTCCTTCTTCACCGTATTCACTGATCAGAGCCTGAACCATAAGCCATGCTGTTGTACTTCCCATTGGATCAACAACACTTACAAGGTCCTTGTATTCCTTGTTTCCGATATCCTTAATGCTCTTTGGATATTCAAGACCATTTTTTGCAAGAAGATCTGTATTTACAATGAGAGCACCCTGGATAGCAAGAGCCGGTTTATAGAAATCAGGAGTATTGAATACACCTTCTGTTTCGAATTCCAGTTTCTTGTACATTTCATTCTGAGCCTGTGTACTTTCGATGTAGAAAGAACTCATTGTGATAACATCAGCTTCAATATCTGTACCTTCTGCAAAAAGTTTTCCGCCAAGTTCGCTTGTTCCGAAAGACTGGAAAATGTACTTTCCGTCGAATCCGTTTGAATCAAGTGCTTTTTTCATTGCCACTACAGCTTCATCATCTGCGTTTGAATAAATGATGACCTGTTTGTTCATTGAATTTGATTTTGAACAGGAAACGATAGTTGCAAGTGCCATAAGAGCAAAAATTGCTTTTGTAATTTTCTTCATAAAAAAACCTCGTATGAAAATAAATGTTATTGATTTTTATTATTTACAATTCCCTTAATTGTTTTCATAACAATATTTGTTACAAAAATAAAAATTGAAAGAATAAATATTTCATTGAATTTTGAGAAATGCTGGAGTTCCTGAATCTTGGTAGTAATAACCATAGTCTTTGCTCCTGCAAGGAATACAACTGCACTAACAGTTACCATTCCATTAATGAAAAGATAGATGAATATCTCAAGAAGAGTCTTTACAGAATTAGGAGTAATTATTCTGAATACAGTCTTGATCCAGTTATCCCCAAGAAGAGATGCTGTAGTTTCCCAGCCGCTGTTCATTTTCTCAAGAGTACTTTTCATCATAAGATAAGGTGTTGCATAGAAGTGAACAATATTACAGCAGATGATGATCATGATTGTGTTATGAAGCGAAGTCTTTCTGAAAGCCAGAAGGAAGGCAATACCAAGAACCATTCCAGGAAGAGTATTTGTAATCTGTGCAATCACTTCAATAAGCTTTGAAAGTTTCGGGTGAACTGCACTTCTGGCAGAAACCAGGGCCGAACCATAAACAAAGACAGTACCCATAGAAGCAGTAAGCAGAGAAATCAAAAGTGAATTTGTAAATACCCTTACCAGCGCTTTGTCTGCCATTACATTTCTGAAATTGATCAGAGAGAATGACATATCGAACGGCCAGTTGGAAATAAAAGGAATAACAAAAACAACAAGGAATACGCTTAACTCAGCTACAAGAATCACAAAAGAAGAAAGCCCCCAGAGAATGTCTCTCACAGGATTTTTCTGCAGATCAACTTTTGAAATCTTGTTGTAACGAACATTGAATCTCTGAAGATAATTCAAAAGCAGAACACTCAGAATTGAAGGTAAAAGCATTGCAAGAGCAATAACAGAACCCTGATGAAAATCAGGAAGACTTCCAAGCATTGTGTTATACAGAAGTTCGGCAACAACTATGTATCTTCCACCAATCGAAGCGGGAATACCAAAGTCTGTAAATGAAAGGAAGAAGCTCTGAATCATGGATACTGTAATAGTACCGGCCAGAGGCTGGATGATATTTATTCCGAAAGACTGCAGGCCGTTGTCTCCCATAACGTTTGAAACAACAAGAAACTGCTTGTCTATGTACTGCATGGTATTCCTGATCAAAGTAAAAGAAATCGGAAGAGTATAAATTACATAACCGAAAACAAGTCCGTTGAAACCGTAGAAATCAAAAAACTGCTTTCCAAGAATTCTTGTAATCAGACCGTTCTTTCCGAAGGAATAGATAATTGCAAATCCATAAGTAATTGTCGGAAGCAGCATCGGGAAAACAGCAAGTGTTCTCAAAGTTTTTTTCAGGCCAACCGGAACATTTGTAAAAATTTCGGTATAAGCAAGAATGAATGCAAGGACTGTAGTTATAAGGGCACTGACAAAAGAAACTTTTGTACTGTTCCAGAAAGCCTTTACAAGAGCGCCGCCTTTGAAAACATTTTCGAAATTTCTGAAAGTAAAGCTGTGATTCAGGCTGAAGGCATTCTTCAGAAGTACAGAAACAGGAAGTGCCAGAAAAACGAAAAAGAAAGCCAGTACAACAAGGAATACTGTATTAATCTGTTTATTCTTAAAGTTCATGGCAGATCCTATTTATTGAACAACTTATAGATATTGTTTTTCTTTATTTCCAGCTGCTGAATAATAAAGTCTTTTACAAACTGGCTGGCCGGTTCATTGATGATTTTTTCCGGTTCGGCAAACTGTTCAATATTTCCTTTGTTGATGATAAGAACCTTGTCACTGATTGTAAGGGCTTCTTCAGGATCGTGAGTAACAATAATGGTTGTAAGGTGATAATCCTTGGCAATAGTCACGATTTTTTCTTTAATGGATTCTTTGATTACACCATCCAGAGCTGAAAGAGGTTCATCAAGAAGCAGAATCTTTGGTTTCATTACCATAGTTCTTGCAAGGGCAACTCTCTGTTTCTGACCGCCCGAAAGCATATCAATTTTCTTATTCAGGTGATCCTTAAGATCAAGAAGACTGATAAGAGAATCAACTTCTTCTTTTGTTGAAATATCAGGAAAGTTTCGGAGATCGTAAGTAATATTTTTATAAGCGTTAAGGTTCGGGAACAGTGCATAATCCTGGAAAACAATATTGAATCCCCTCTCCTTCATCGGCTTTCCTGTAATATTTTCTTCATTGAAGAAAATGTTTCCCGAATCAGGTTTTATTAATCCAAGAATAAGATTCAGTAAAGTTGTCTTTCCGCTTCCGGAAGAACCAAGAATTGAAACGATCTGTGAATCTTCAATAGCCAAAGAAATGTCATTGAGGATCTTAACTCCGTCAAAGGATTTGGAAATGTTCTGTAATTCTAACACTGATTACTCCAAGTTCTGTTCAATTTTCAACTGACACTAAGCAAATTATAATCGAAATTATACTTTATTGTATATTTTCGTTCATTTTTGTGCAACCTTTTCGCAATTTTGAACAAAATTTATTGTATTTTAACACTTATATAACAATCAAAAAGGCAGAAAAGTACAAAAAAAATACCCCTTCGAATGGCAGTCCTAACCTTTTCGAAGGGGTCTGATATATGGAAATAAAAACTGATTATCTTACAAAAGCGCTGAATCCGATGCTGAAAACAAAACCGCTTGTTGTTGGATATTCGTATGTATTGATGTAGTCGTAGCTTCCGCTTTCACCGATTTCTTCCTTTGTATCAGTAAACCAGTCGTAAACGTATCCGCATGAAAGGTTCATCTTTAATGGGAGTCCCCAGCGTTTAAGATCTACATCACCGGAAACGGCAATGATGTTTGTCCATTCATAACAGCCGTCTTTAAGGAAGTATTTGTTAAGGTCATCACGGCCTTTGTTTGGAAGTTCAGAATAAAGGTTACTTCCAGGAACCTGGCGTGAACCATAATCGGCACCGTGGCGGATCAGCTGGTACTGAAGACCGCAGGTAATGAACGAAGCTGGCTGCATTTCGAGGCGGAGGAAGAATTCGTCTGAGTTCGGCTGCAGATAATAGCCGAGACTTGTTCCGTTATTTGTATAAGACTCGCTTATGTAATGGCCGTACCATGGAGTGTAATTGATTGAATGGTGTGTGTAACAGTAAGGTTCAACCTTTGTATAACGGATGCTGAATGTTGCAAACGGAAGGAACGGAAGAACAACTTTTGCTCCACCCTGAGCTGCAAACATATAGCGGGTTTTCTTGAACATTTTCAGAGGGTTTGTCTTTGGCATTTCATCCAGGTATCCTGAAATCCAGAATTTACCAACACCAGGATTTCTGAACATAATGTCACCAAAGAGACAAAGGTTGTCACAGTCCCCTACGTTATTCTGATAAACAACATTGTCAATCAGAGGGAACGCATATCCAAGTTCAAAACGTTTTGGCCATACAACAGCACTACCAAAGTCAAAATGGAAATATTTTGAATCCAGGGCAACCATAGTAATTGAATAGGCATTCTGGAAGAAATATGCATCATTGTTTGTTCCGTAATAATTGAAAGCTCCGTCCTGGTTAATGAAGTCTTCGTTCGGGTATTCAAGTACACCTGTTAAAGAACAGAATTCCAGCCATGGGAAAGGTCTTACTTCCATTTCTACAGCAAGGAAAGGACGTGCCATGCGGTTCAGGACAAGACTTGCTCCGTTATCCATAGAAAGCCATTCACGGTTATTTCTTCCAAAAGCGAGTTCTACTTTATTATCGAAGAAAGAACTTCTCATTTCGCCGTTCATACCGAATGCCATGGCAGGCTGAACAGGCCATCCTTCAAGACCGTCGGCACTTACATTTGTAAGGTAATAAACGTCTCCGTCCCAGAATTTCCGCATAGTATACGGAAGTACTGAAAAATTACGGAACACGTGAATCCAGCGGTCTTTCCCGTATGTTGGGCTGTCCAAATTTACGCCGTCATCATACCAGTAGGAACCGATATAGTAGCGAGACTGTGCATCATAATTCATTTCATAAAGAGGATAACTGCACAGTCCAAGAAAGCCCTGAAGACGGTATGAAAAATATTTTGTAAGGTCACCTTCAAAGTTTATTGTATCGTAAATCTGAAGGCCCTTTGAGTTGAAATCTGATTTTGAATAGAAACCCTGGGAATAGTCCCCCTGAAGGTTGTCGTTAATTTCAAAAGATACGGGAAATTTTTCGTTTTTATTTTCAAAGCGGTAAGTCATATTCTTGAAATCAAAGCCTTCTTTGCGTACAAAACGTTTTTTCTGTTCCTGTACAACTGAAAGTTCTGTTTCAAGAACAAAGTCGTGTTCATCTTCATCAAGTTCTGCAAGAAGATCTTCAAGACTTTCTTCAATTTCATCAAGGCGGGCCAGAATATAACTTTCAGAATATGGTTTTTCACCGTAAAGAGTCTTACAGTAACCCTTTGCTTCCGAAGCAGAAAGAACTTCATAAACACGGTCAAAAACATTTACGCTCCCGTGAGTCTGTGCAAAAGCACAACAGGCGCAGAGAACTGCACCAACAAAAATAACAAGTTTCTTCATATTTATATCCTATATTATTTCTGATTATTAATCAAAAAGTCTGTAAGTTCCTGAAATCCCAAGTTCAATTCCCTGCTGGAAATTATCTGAAATATTATTGTGATTGAAGCTGAATGTATAAACTGCCTTTCCACTCAAAGAGAACTTTTTATTAAAGAAATAAGTTCCCTGAATGCAGGCCTGGTTTTTATATTCTACAGTACCGTGAAGTCCCATGTTCTTTGCATCATCAATCCATTTCTGTTTTTCTTCGTCAGTCTTTGCGTGATCATGTTTTACGCCAGGGAAATAGTCGTACCTTCTGTAACCGTCAGAATCTTCAGTATATTTGTCAAACATTCCGAATCGGTTTACACCATGGGCTGTAAAAATCCAGTCAAATTCACATTCCCATTTGTTCTGCTTTTTGTATCCGAACTTTACCTGTCCGCCGATACAGTCAGGCCCGAAAGGAGTTCCTATCCATGAGTTCACAACCCCGTGACCGAAGTTTTCTTCGTAACGCTTGTAAAGAGACCAGTCTGCTCCGGTCTTTACGTAAAGATACGGACTTGTATAGATTCCTTCCCCGCCAAGAATGAAGTAACCGTTTCCCGGGCCTTCAATGCGGTAGTCTCCCCCAAGCTGGAAACCAAGACCGTTCGGTACTTCCGGAGCTTCATTAACCTGAAGTTCAGTCTGGGCATAATTGAAGTAGAAACGGGAATTCCTGAACGGACTGAATTCCATAAGGAAACAGAGGTATGCACAGAAATGACTTTCACCGCCATACCATTCGTGGTCTTTTACAGAACCGTATTCTTCCCATCCGGTGAACGAATGCTGGATCATAAGTGGATTCATGAAACGCAGCTCAAAAGGTCCGTTTACAAGGCTTCCTTCAAGGAATGAAACTTTAAGTTTCTGGAACGGTCTCCATTCAAACTGGCGCATGTAAAGGAACTTGTCTTTAGAGACTTCTGTAACATCCATGGTAAGCTTGAAGTTCTTTGAGTAGAAATTCAGCTGTGAATAAAAGTCTGTACTGAAAGAGTCTGAATAAACGATGCTTCCTGAAAGCGAATTTCCGTGGCGGAGACCTTCTTTTCCGAAAATCAGATTGATTCCCCAGTCATTTGAAGCATATCCGATTGTGCTGAAAGCCCAGCGCGGCTGTTCAAATTCCATGTCGTAAACATTGAACGGGAGGTTTGAAAAACCGTCAGATTTTCTTACAGCTGAATAGTTTCTGTTGAAAAATGGTTCTGCTTCGATACAGACATAATCCTTGAAAGCAAAACCAACCTGGGCTTTAAGAAAATAATCCTTCAGGCAGTAGTTGAATGAATAATCAATCTGATCATTTGTTCTTGCAAAAGCTTCCGGTGTAACAACAAGATTTCCGTAGAGGAAAGCACCGTAATCAAGGCCGAATGGTTTTGAATTCAAAAATTCAATCGATTCTTCATAAAGATATTTTCCCGATTCAGAAAGTTTTTCTTCATCTACACTTTCAAATGCAAGCCTGATTTCTGCAACCGTAAGAGGAGCATTGGCTGAAAGCGGAATGCATCCTGATTCAGTACTGAGACTGTTCATTGCATCATAAATCCAGTGGTCCGCACGGATAAGCTGCATATCATTTGCAACCTGTGTATATGCTTTTGAAAAACAAAAGAAAGAAATTAATACAAAGAAAATTTTATTGAAACTTTTTATTCTGCTCATATTTGATTTATTATAATGATTTTACTAATATTATGTAATAATGATGAAACTTGCAGTTGACTGTCGCATGAGCGGAAAAAGCGGCATCGGAAGTTATTTCGACTCCCTGATACCTTTTTTTATTAAGAATTACGAATGCTTTCTTTTCGGTTCTGAAAAGCAGATTGAGTCTTTCAGAGCTTATGGTAATTTCGATTCCCTTCCCTGTGACACAGAAACTTTCTCACTGAAAGAGATTTTCCTTTTCCCCAAAGAGATTCTTTCAAAAATCAATTCGTGTGATTTCTATTATTCACCATACTGCAATGTTCCGGGTGGAATCCATGTTCCCGTTTTTACCACAATCCATGATGTTGTATTTCTTGATATTCCCCTTACTTCAAAAGCCGGAACTTTTGCACGAAAAATCTTTTACCTCCGTGCCTGCATTAAATCAAAACTTGTTTTCACAGTTTCACGCTTCAGTGAAGAACGGATCCGTCATCACCTCCACACAAAGAAACCGGTTGTAGTTACTTACAATGCCTCTGACCCAATGTTTTCAAAACCGGAAGTTCCGGCAGAAAAAGAAAAGGACACCATGCTCTTTGTAGGAAACATAAAAAAACACAAAGGTCTTCACGTCCTTCTTGAAGCATTCCGCTCTGTTCTTGAAAAGAAACCTGAATCAAAACTTGTAATCGTTGGGAACGCAAACAATTTCAGAACCGGAGACGAAACAGTCGTTAGTGAAATCCAAAAATTCGGAGACAGAATCAGTTTCACAGGATTCATTTCCGATGATGATTTAAAGGCTCTTTATACAAAAGTTTCCCTTCTGGTTCAGCCAAGCTTTTATGAAGGTTTCGGAATGCCGCCTCTTGAAGCCTTGAATTCGGGAACAAACGTTGTTCTTTCTGACATTCCGGTTTTCAAAGAACTTTATTCAGACTTCCCGGTAACCTTTTTCAAGACCGGAGATTCCCGTGACCTTTCAGAAAAAATCATTTCAGCTCTGGAACAACCGGCACCTGAAAATATCCCTGAAAGATTCTCATTCGAAAAAACATTCAACATCATCAAGGAGAATATAAAATGAAATTCCAGAAAGTTGCCATCGTACATTACTGGCTTGTAACAATGCGCGGAGGCGAAAAAGTCCTTGAAGAACTCTGCAAACTTTTTCCGGAAGCAGACATTTATACAAACGTATATAATCCGGACAAAATCAGTGAAACAATAAAAAAGCATAAGATCTATACAACAAAAGTTAACAGTTTCCCGATGGCTAAAAAGCTTTACCAGAAATACATGCCTTTTATGCCAAAAGCCCTTATGGAACTGGACCTTACAGGCTATGACCTTGTTATCTCAAGTGAATCAGGACCTGCCAAAGGAGTATGTCCTGCCCCTGATGCATTCCATATCTGCTACTGCCATACACCTATGCGTTACCTGTGGGACATGTATCATGAATACTTCAGAAAATCCAAGGCTGTTGTCCGTTTCTTCATGAAGAAAATGATTCCAGGTCTCCGCCAGTGGGATGTTTCAAGTTCCAATCTGGTAGACCATTTCATTGCAAACTCACATTTTGTGGAAAAACGAATCAACCGCTACTACAACAGAAAAGCAACCGTTGTGTATCCTCCATGCGACATCAAGAAATTCTCAGATGTTGAACGAAATCCACAAGATTATTATCTCTTCTTCGGCCAGCTGGTGGGCTACAAGCGTGCAGACCTTGCAATTGAAGCCTGTATCAAATCGGGAAGAAAACTTGTAGTTATCGGGGATGGAAAATCAAAAGACGCCAGAACCTATGCAAAATCAGGCCTTATCACTTTCACAGGGCGTGTAAGTGATGAAAAAATCAAGGAATACCTTGCCGGCGCAAAAGCCCTTATTTTCCCTGGAATCGAGGACTTCGGTATTATTCCAGTTGAGGCAAATGCTGCAGGCTGTCCTGTTCTTGCTTACAGAAAAGGCGGCGCCAGAGATTCAATTCTTGAAAATAAAACAGGGCTTTTCTTTGAAGAACAGACAGTTGAAAGCGTAATCGACTGTATGGAACGTTTTGAAAAAATCGAAAAAGACTTTACTGACAGAACTGTTTATGAAAAACATGTAGAACAGTTCAGTCTTGAAGCTTTCCAGAAAGGCTTTATGAAGGTTGTGGAAGAAGCAGAAAGACTTTAGTCCACTCTGATGAACTTATAGTTCAGATAAGGAACGGCCCGGGAAATAAGGGAACCTGAATTCCGGGAAACTTTTTCGGAAAAAAGGCGGCCGGCTTTTCCCGCATTTCCAGAAACTTTATTCACGGCAGTTTCCAGATCAAGAAGAAACTTCTCCACCGTTTCAGGCTCAGTTCTTAAAAGACTTGATCTAACGAGAACAACATTCTTTTCAGAAAAATTTTCTTTTCCGGAAATCTGCTGCATTTCTTCCTGAAGATCAATACTCCGCTTTATCAAAGGATTTTTCATAATGAGGGCTGTAACATAAGGCTCAGAAAGAACCGCGTACTGAACTGAACCGCCAAGCATTTTTATGGCAAGCCCGTCAAAATCCTTGTCGTAAGCAAGAACCACACCACCCTTTACATTCACCGGAATCTGATTTCTATCAAGAACTTCCTTAAAGTTTTCAACCTCGGAACCGTTTCCCCTTATAACAGAGACTCCCTTCCCAAGAAGTCCTGAAAGAAACATAAGAGAAGAATCGGTCGAAACTACGTAACTGTTCTGACACTGACTTACACAGATCCGGGTAAGCTTGTTGCCGGCCACTTCCAGAATTTTTTCGGCAACATCTGAAGGGAAAACACCGGCATCAAGAGATTCATCAAGCAATCCGTCAAAGACCGCCTTGCTTTCATCTCTGACTTCAACCGTATAATCTTCCTCTTCAAGAAAAAGAAAAGGAACAGCAGCATCAGAACATGGAACTCCGCACTTAATACGGGCAAACAGAAAACCTGTCAGAGAAGTGAAAATCAGAATTGCAGAAGTAATCCGTTTACCCATAAAGCGGCTCTAGTCTTTTGGAGTTTCACGTGCTTTCTTGAAGGCTTCCCTTGAATTCAGGATAGTCTTTTCAGAACAGCAGTAAGCAATGCGGAACCAGCCTTTTCCACCAAATCCGCTTCCCGGAGCACAGAGAATATTGAACTTTTTCAGATGGTTTGTGAAAGCCATGTCATCGCCGTCCCAACCTTCAGGAACTTTTACGAACAGATAGAAAGCTCCTTCCGGCATAGCATATTCATAACCGGCATAATCCATGATTTCAACAAGTTCATTGCGGCGTTTTTCGTAGAGTGAATAATCACATTCAGCATCCCAGGATTCTGCAATTACTTTCTGGAAGAAAGCCGGAGCATTTACAAAGCCCATTGTGCGCAGACAGAAAATGTTTGCTGCCACAACTTCTTTTGCTTCCGGACAGGCAGGGTTTACACAAGTGTAACCGATGCGTTCCCCAGGAACTGAAAGATTTTTTGCAAAGCTTGTACAGATGATTGTATATTCGTATTTCGGGAAAACTGCAGCTACAGTCTTTCCGCCGTAAGTAATGGCACGGTAAGGTTCATCGGCAATGATGTAAACATTGCGTCCGCTTTCTTTAGCGTGATCTTTAAGAAGAGCAGCCAGAGCCGAAATATCTTCTTCAGAATAAATGCGTCCTGAAGGGTTATTCGGGCTGTTGATAATGATGGCAGCTGTTTTTTCATTGAGGGCGGCTTTGATTGCGTCCATATCAAGACTGAAATCTTCCTTTGATTTTACGCGTACAATTTCACCGTTATGGTTGTGGATATAGTGGTCATACTCAGTAAAGTAAGGACAAGGAACGATAACTTCATCCCCGGGATTCAGAAGACTTTTCAGAGCAACGTTCAGAGCAGAGCCTGCCCCTACACACATTACAACATTCGAAAAATCAACAGGAACTCCCTGTTCAAGGGCAGTTTTGTCGGCCATTGCCTGGCGTACAAACTGATAGCCCGCATTAGGCATGTACCCGTGACAGCCCTTTGTCTTTTCTTTTGCGTATTTTTTGATGGCTTTCAGTACTTTTTTAGGAGGATCCAGATCAGGGTTCCCGATACTGAAATCATAAACGTTATCGGCACCATATTTCTGTTTCAGAATGGCACCTTCTTCAAACATCTTGCGGATTACTCCGTTCGAAGGACTTTCCAATATTTCTTTTACGTGTTTTGCAATCATAAATTAAATATATCACATCTTTTGAATGTATGGTATAATTGAGAAATTGGAGTTACGAAAAAACATGAAAAAGTTTACTGCTATCATTTGTTCTTTATTTATGCTGACAGTTTCCCTTTCAGCTCTTTCTGTTGACCGGGATGAATTGAACACAACACAGAATACTACTATTGAATTCATCAACTATGTAGGTCCTCACAAGGTAATCGATTCCCTTGAAGCCATCAAGGCAATCGGTACAGGACTTGGAACAATAGTTTCAAAAGATGTTTCTGTTCCAACCGATGCCGGTAACAAAGCAAAATACTATGTTGTTCACGCAGTAGATCCTTCAGAAACAGGAAAGCTTGATGCAGATATCCTTTACCTTGGAAAAGATGCACTTGTAGACCATATCAGAAACCTGCGTCACATCATCGCAGCTTACCTTTCTGCAGCATACGGTTATTCTGACCAGGATGCACAGACAATCGCAACATTCGTAACAGTTTACAATGCTGTTTACCGCGGTGACCTTGATACTTTCAACAAAAAATACAAGGCTGCTGTTACAAAAAATCTTGAATCAGGAATCTGTGGGCTTGGTGTAAACTACAAGGACTGGCCTGGAAAATCACAGATCGTTATTCCGCTTTTTGATGTAAAAGGCGGAATCTCAACAGTAGATACTTCGGTTATTTCTGATACTAAAGTTGTAGACTCAATGCAGGAAGATGACGACAAGAACATCGATTCCCGCAAAGACATGGTTGACCTGAAAGAACGTGAAGCTGAAAAAGCTACAGAAAAAGCTCAGGAAAGTCAGAAGAAAGCTACAGAAGAACAGAAGAAGCTGACAGAAGAAAAGAAAAAGACTGAAGAAGCCCAGAAAAAGGCAGACGATACAAAGAAAAAAGCTGAAGAAGCAAAAAAAGAAGCTGAAGAAAATCCTTCCGACAAAGAAAAGCAGGAAGCTGCTAAAGAGGCAGAACAGGAAGCTGTAAAAGCTGAAGAAAACCTTACAGAACAGAAGGAAGCTGAAAAACAGCAGGAACAGAAAACTGAAGAAGCTAAATCTGAAGCAAAGGAACAGCAGGCCGTAGCCGACAAGAAGACTTCAGAAGCTCAGAGCGAAAGAAAAGAAATCGCAAAAGACCAGAAAGAAGTTCAGGACAGAGAAGCCGCTCAGGCAAAAATGACTGCAGATTACGGACTTACCCTTGTAGACGATACAGGACTTTTCTCACGCCTTGTTAAGTTCAACTCTGAAGACGGAGCTTCAATCAAAGACTCACCTGTTACAACTATCCGTAACAGAACAGCATACGTTACAGACAACGGAATCATTGCAATCTGCGGCGAAAACCTTCTGAACGGAGCAGTAAAACTTGTTCTTATCGACAAAGACACTATGGAAATCACAGAAGAAAGTTCTGAAACTCTTTCAGAAGTTTCAGTTCTTGTTCAGGACGGAAATGACTTCTACTGTGTAATCATGAGCGGAAAAGATCCTTACCTTGCAAAATTCGGTACAGACCTTAAACTCAAGCTCAAATCAACAATTACTGTAAAAGCCGCAACTCCTGTTACTATCAGTGATTCAGGAATCGTTGTTACTGCATCAAACGGAAAATTTGCAGTTCTGAACAAAGGAGACCTTTCTCCACTTGAAAACTCAGGTAAAGGTTCTTCTGAATCAAAATCTGTAAAACAGGCCGCAATTGACGCTTTCAATGCAGTAAATGACAAATAAACTGAAAGACTGACCAAGTTCCCTGACTCTTTCGGGTCAGGGATTTTTTTTATCAAAAGGTCCCTGAGCCTGCCGAAAGGCCGAAAAAACTGAAGGAAAACTTATGAATATTTCATTGAACGGGAAATGGAAACTTACAGGAGCCGGACATACTCTTGAAACTAAAATCCCGGGTGACTTTCACTCCACCCTTTTGGAGAACGGTTTAATTCCTGATCCCTATTACGGAATCAATGAACAGAAAGTTCTCTGGCTGAACCGCGAAGACTGGACAATTGAAAGAATTTTCTCTTACAAAAAAACACCAGGAACAAAAGCCATTCTTGAAATGACACTGGCCGACACCGTTTTCGATCTTTTTATAAATGAACGGAAGGCCGGAAGCGGAAACAATATGTTTCTCCGACATCGTTTTGATATTACAAAACTGGTTTCTGACGGAGAAAACCGCATCAAAATCATTTTCCACTCAGCCGAAAAAGCTGCTGAAAAAGTGGCTTCAAAACTTCCCTACCCGGTTCCTTACAATAAGGCAGATGTAGATTCCCCTCACAGAAATCTTATAAGAAAATGCCAGTGTCATGGCGGCTGGGACTGGGGTCCGGCACTTATGGTACAGGGAATCTACGGAGATATTTTTATCGAAACCGTTTCAACAGGACTTTTTGATTCCCTGAAGCTGAACTTCCAGAAAAGAATCGTAAAAACTGACCGCATCTGGAAGGTACTGGCTGAACTTGATTTTGATTCATTTATTGAAGGCTCAAAGCTTTTTGAATTTTCTGTTACAGGACAAGGAATCAGTGATATTGAAACAAAAGAAATATTCGATCTTCAGAAGGGTTTAAACAAACTTGAAGTTTCCTTTACCGTTCCAAATCCTTACGAATGGAAAACTTCTGATGAATTAAAGGAAGACGGTCTTTCTGAAAACCCCGTTTATCTTTTTAAAGTACGTTATTCAGATGAACAGGGCAATGTAAAGACTTTTTCCCGTGAATTCTGTTTTTCAAATCTTAAATGCATTTCTGAAAAAGAAAAGAACGGAGGCCGTTCTTTATACTTTGAAAACAACGGAAGACGCATTTTTGCTAAAGGTGCCAACTGGATTCCGGCCGACGCCCTTCCTTCCCGCTGGACACCCGAAACTTACCGTGAACTTCTGACATCTGCAGTTGAAGCAAATATGAACTGTATCCGCGTTTGGGGCGGCGGTATTTACGAAAAAGATAATTTTTACCAGCTTTGTGACCGCCTTGGAATTATTGTCTGGCAGGATTTCATGTTTGCATGTGCCCTTTACCCTGTAACCGAAAGTTTCCTTTCAAGCGTAAAAGAAGAAGTAACCTATCAGGTGAACCGGCTCCAGCACCATGCATGTATCGGACTCTGGTGCGGAAACAATGAAAACTTCGGAACACTCACCTGGTTCCCGGAATCACGGAACAACCGGGACCGTTATCTTGTAGATTACGACAGACTTTACCATGGAACAATCGAGCCTGTTGTTAAAGAACTTGACCCTCAGAGAGTATGGTGGCCTAGTTCTCCTTGTGCCGGTCCAGATGACTTTGCTGATAACTGGCATTCCGACAACAAGGGCGACATGCATTACTGGTCAGTCTGGCACGAAAAGAAAAACTTCTGCGCTTACCTTGATATCAAACCACGTTTCGTAAGCGAATTCGGATACGAAAGCATGGTCAGTCTTGAATGTGTAAAAACTTACTCTGAAAAGAAAGACCTTAACTTTACAAGCCCTGTTTCCGAATACCACCAGAGAAGTCCAAGCGGAAACACTCTGATTCTTGAAAGCTTTGCCCGTTATTTCAGGTTCCCTGAAGGATTTGAAAACCAGATCTATCTTTCACAGGTCCAGCAGGCTCTTGCTATCAGAACTGCCGTAGATTACTGGAGAAGCCTTGAACCTTACTGCATGGGTTCCATAGTCTGGCAGCTCAACGATGTCTGGCCGGGACCTTCCTGGAGTTCAATCGAATACGGAGGAAAATGGAAGCTCCTGCATTACTGTGAAAAACAGTTCTTTGAACCGATTCATCTTGCTCAGACTGTAAAAGACAACACTGTTTCATTGTTTGTGATTAATGACTACAAGGCTCCTCTAAATGTAAACATAAAAATCAGGTTCCTTGATTTTTCAGGAAAAGAAATCTCAAAAGCCGTTTCCTTGAATACAAATGTAAAAAACAGCCTTTCTGAAAAAGTATTCAGCTTTTCTACAGAATCATTTGGTCATCCTGTCTCTGACTATTTTATTTATGCAGAACTTGAAGGAAAAAACCAGGATTCGGTTTTCAAAAGCACAACCACAGTTTTCCCAGATCTATACAAGCACTGCGAAACTCAGAAAGGAAAAATTACATCAAAGATTACTGAAGTTTCATCTTCAGAAAAAGGGACAAAAGTATTTTCAGTTTCCCTTTCATCTGAAGTCCCATGCTTTTTTACAGCTTTAGATTCCCACAAAATAAAAGGACACTTCTCGGAAAATATGTTTACTCTACTTCCGGGAACGGAAAAAACAATTCTTTTCAAGAC
>JAZLIM010000079.1:0-11640 GCA_045617385.1 Treponema sp. | reverse complement strand
ACCAAGGTGGATAATTCCCTTTGCTTTAGGACACTGAACACCATAAGCATAAACATGGCTCATAACGTCGTGGCGAACTTCCTTTTCACGGGCAACAGCTACATCATAGTTGATGTCGTCTTTGTGTGCTTTCAGTTCATCAATCTGTTCCTGAGTAATGTTCAGTCCCAGTTCCTTTTCTGTTTCTGCAAGGGCAATCCAAAGTCTTCTCCATGTACGGAACTTCATATCCGGAGAGAAGATATACTGCATTTCTTTGCTGGCATAGCGCTCAGAAAGAGGGCTCACATATTTGTCGTGTGCTTCTGACATAAAAACCTCTGATAAAAATTGGTAGGAATTGTTATTTGATTATAATTAAAAGAAGAAATCGTTTCAAATGAGGGAATACTTTGATTTTATAATTCTGACACTTTCTAAAATATTGTCATAATCAAATCACTGATGTATTATTGAATTATGAAAACATACACAGAACTGAAAGTACGCCCTTATGAGTGCGACTCTTACAATCACGTAAACAATGCTGTTTATCAGAACTACCTGGAATATGCCCGCATGGACATGCTTCATCAGCTGGGTTTTGATTATAAAGGTTTCTTTGAAGCAGGATATTTTCTGTACGTTACTCACGTAAATATTTTCTATAAATCTTCGGCCGTACAGGATGATGAACTTTCAATTGAATGTGAAATGACAAAAGTTGGATTCATCAGCGGAACAATCCACCAGTTTATCAGAAAGAAGGACGGCACAGTCTGTGTTGAAGCCGATGTTGAATGGGCCTGCGTAAGTGCAGCAAACCACAGACCGTGCAAAATTCCGGAACAGTTTATGATTCCGGAACTTCAGCAGAAAAAATAATTATCAGGAATTAGTCCACTCTTCAAGAATATCTTTTGGATGATATCCTACAGTGGACTTTTCCAGTTTTCCGTTCCTGAACAGAAGCAGAGCCGGAATACTCATAATTCCGTATTCCGATGCCAGTTCTTCCTGTTCATCAACGTTTACTTTTCCAACCTTAATTTTTCCTTCCTGTTCCTTTGAAAATTCTTCAAGAACAGGAAGCATCATCTTACACGGTCCGCACCAGTTAGCCCAGAAATCTACAAGAACCGGAATGTCTGAATCAAGAACTTCGCTCTGGAAATTCTTTTTTGTAAGTTTAACTTCAGCCACAGGTTACCTCCATTGTGGAAAACCACCAATCTCTACAGTAAAATATAATAAATCAATATTAAGGCAGGCAACTGAATAATGGACACATTACTGATTGTTATTGGAATTATCCTTCTCATTGCAGGACTGGCGGGAACTGTCATTCCTGTTCTTCCTGGAGTTCCACTGGCCTGGGCCGGGCTTCTTGTGGCCTTCTTTTCGGAAAGTGCCGACATTTCTATCCTGTGCCTGATTATTACCGGAGTTGTTGCAGTTCTTGTTTCGTTTATGGACAACATCTTTCCTGTTCTGATGACTAAAAAATCAAAGGGAAGTAAAACCGCCACCCGCGGTTCTACAATCGGCCTTATTGTGGGATTTTTTACAGGCCCATGGGGAATTATTCTGGGGCCTTTTCTTGGTGCCCTGGCCGGTGAACTTATTCACGACAGAACAGACATAAAAAAAGCCCTGAAAGTTGCATGGGGCGCCTTTCTGGGCTTTCTGCTTGGCACAGGAGCAAAAATGATTTCTGTCCTGGCCTTTATCTGGATTCTTATTCTGAGCCTTCGCTAGACCACAATTTTCTGGTCCAGAACTGAAACGCTTTTATCTGAATAATCCTGTTTTTTTACCATCTCTACAATCTGACTGTGGCTGTATGTTTTTTCGGAATACAGAACAACAACAGCCCTGTCTCCATCCTGAAGAAAATTGTGCTCACCAAAATCAGTGTATCTTGTTGCCCCGATAGACACCATCACTTCTGAAGGCTTTCCGCTTTCAAGAAGATACTGATGAATATTTTCTGCCGGACCTTCATCTTTCTGGTTGTTCAGTTTATCCAGAATCCAGCCTGTAAGTTTTTCGTAAACATAGCTGTAGTCACGGACCGCACTGTCTTCACCGTAATCGTAAACAGTTTCACCGCGGACCAGGAAGCTTGCGATTCTGTAAGAATTCAGAACCCCGTCTTTTGTAAAGGAATCAAGGGAGATGCAGTTGTCCGAAAGGCCTTTGCTTGAAGCTCCCCAGTTCTTTTTAAGGCTGATTTTTTTTGCGCCTTCCTTACGGATTGAACAGTCGTTCGAAGCGCCGAAGGCTTCCGGAAAAATTCCTGTCAGTTCGTCATTGTTCCATTGAAGGCGGCAGAGAAGAGCACACTCCGGCTCAATCTGAATTTTTTCTTCGCCCTTCGGGAAGATGATTTTTCCTGAATCAAAAGGGAAAGTATGAAGAAACTTTGGAGTGATTCCTTCACTTTCTTTTTCTGCGGCCGGCAGAAAAGTTGGGAACAAAGCCTTTGGAGCATTTGCTTCGGCTGTCTTGATATTCGTAAAGTCACGGGCTTCCCCGGCCTGTTCCAGGTGGCCCGTAAAATTTCCTGCTACTCCGAATGACGGAATTTTCTGACTGTTGAAATTCATTCTGCTGCTTCCTTTACAATTGCAATAAGTGCATCTACCTGCTCTTTTGTTGTTGCCCAGCTTGTGGCAAAACGGATTACTGTGTGAGTGTCATCGTATTTTTCCCAGAAACTGTACCCCGCTTTTTCAGAAATCTTTTTGAGCACAGAGTTTTCGAATACAAAGAACTGCTGGTTTGTAACTGAATCATTGAAGAACTGTACGCCAAGTTTCTTCATTTCTGCTTTCATGTACATTGCCTGATCAATTGCGTTCTTTGTGATTTTCAGGTAAAGGTCATCGGTGAAAAGCACATCGTACTGAACGCCAAGAAGCCAGCCTTTTGCTAGAAGAGCTCCGTGCTGTTTAATAAGAGTAACGGAATGTGAAATCAGTTCAGGCTTTGTGAATACTACGGCTTCACCGAACATGGCACCACATTTTGTTCCGCCAATGTAGAAAATATCACAGTATTCTGCAATCTCTTTAAGAGTTACTTCCGGATCAGCTGCCAGTCCGTAGCCTAAACGGGCACCGTCCAGGAATAAAGGAACTTCGTACTTTCTGCACACTTCACTCAGAGCTTTAAGTTCATCTTTTGAATAAAGTGTTCCGTATTCTGTAGGATGCGAAATGTAAACCATTCCCGGTTCAACCATATGTTCACGATTATCGTCAGAGAAAAAAGTTCCCAGAAAGCTGTCTACATCTTCAGCCGAGATTTTTCCGTCGTGACTTTTTACAGTAAGAACCTTGTGGCCGGTGGCTTCTACGGCGCCCGCTTCATGAACGGCAATGTGTCCTGTATCTGCAGATACAACGCCCTGCCATGGTTTTAAAACACTGGCAATCACAGTGCTGTTTGTCTGTGTACCGCCAACCAGGAAGAATACAGAAGCGTCAGGTTTTCCGCAGGCTCTGCGGATTTTTTCCTTTGCACTTGCACAGTAATCATCACTTCCGTATCCCGGATTTTTTTCAAGATTGATCTTTGAAAGTTTTTCAAGAATCAAAGGCGAGCAGCCTTCCATATAATCTGACTCAAAATGCAGAACTGACATATTCTATTTCTCCTCTTCAGGTTTCTTTTTTATATTAAGAATGATAATTGCGCCAAGAACAAGGGCAATTCCAAGAGTGCTCAAAAACGTTAGGTGTTCCTTATAAATTACCACGCCAAACACTGTAGCCACAACCGGTTCAATTGAAGCAATTATTGAAGCTTTTCCGTTTTCAAGTCCGGTAAGACCGTAAGTGTAAAGAAGGTACGGAAGAAAACAGGTAACAATTCCTGTGGAAATGGAAACAAAAACAGCTGTGGCTGAACCTGTTATCACTGGGAAAGCAGAATAACCGCCAAGAACAAGAGCTCCTGCACTGGCTAGAAGTGTTGTATAGAAGTTGATTGTCATGGAAGAATAACCGCGGTTCAGTGCGCAGCGGCTGAAGATGCTGTACAGAGCATAACAGATTCCCGATCCAAGCCCAAAAAGAATTCCTAAAGCCGAAAGCCTGTTTTCACCTGAACCGATTCCGGAAACACAGCAGCAGCCGGCAAAAGCCATCACAAGGGCTGTCATTTTTGCAGCCGTTATTTTTTCCTGAAAACAGGGAACCGAAATCAGAATTACAAAACAAGGAGCAGAATACAGAAGAATTGCTGCAGTAGAAAGACTCATGATCTGCATGGCGCGGAAGTAGCAGATTGTAAAAAGAAGGAAAGAAACGAGTCCTGTTCCAATAAAACACCAGAAATCCTTCATTCTGATTTTAAAAGCCTTACGGTCGGCCACTGCAATGGCAATCGTGAAGCATACAAGAGAAACCAGAGAACGGATGAAAATAACCGAGATTGTATCAAGGCCCAGTGAGTCCAGGCTGCGGCGGAAAAAGCCTGTTGAACCCCATAAAGTTCCTGCTGCAAGAACTGAAAGTTCGTGTTTTTTCATTCCTTAATTGTACTGAATTGTCATTGAAATTTCTGCTTTTTTTGAGTTATTATATTTTATGGTACAGTTAGAAGAAAGAATCCGCAAAGACGGACGTGTTTTATCTAAAGACATTCTGAAAGTCAGCAGTTTTCTGAATCATCAGATTGATGTTCAGCTTCTGGACGACATGGCTGAAGAATTTGCCCGCATCTTTTCTGATACAAAAATCACCAAAGTTCTTACTATTGAATCTTCAGGAATTGCAATTGCCTGTGCTGTTGCAAGAGTTCTGAAAGTTCCTGTTGTATTCTGCAAAAAGACTCTCACTACAAACATCAACGATGACGTTTTCTCAACTCCGATTCATTCCTTTACTCACGGACGCGACTACAACGTAATCGTAACTAAAGACTTTGTTCGTCCTGAAGATCACATTCTTATTGTAGACGACTTCCTTGCAAACGGTTGTGCCCTTGAAGGACTTGCAGATCTTGTACGCGCAGCAGGTGCCACACTTGTTGGAGCGGGCATTGCAATCGAAAAAGGTTTCCAGGACGGCGGAAACAAGCTCCGCAGCAGCGGAATGCGCGTTGAATCCCTGGCAATTGTAGACGCCATGGATCCGGTTGATGGAATTACATTCCGTCACTAATTCAGTATTCATTTTAAGGAGAATATAAATGAAAAAATCAATTTCACTTGTACTTGCAGCAGCAGTACTTATGGCTGGTTTGTTCTCTGGTTGTGCAAAAAAATCAGAAAGCAAAGATACAAAACTTACTAAAGAAACAATGAAAGTAGGTTTCGTTTACATTGGTGTTAAAAATGACGGCGGTTACTCAGAAGCTCACGAACGCGGACGTCAGGCTGTAGAAGCTATGGGTATCAAAACTGCAGTTGTTGAATCTATCAGCGACCAGGATACAGCTGCTTGTGAAAAAGCTATCCACGACCTTATCGATCAGGGATGTAACGTAATTTATACAAACTCTTTCGGATTCCTTGAAGCTACACAGAACTGTGCAAAAGAATTCCCAAAAGTTTACTTCGGACACTGTTCATCAGATGCTTCACTTCCAAACATGTGTTCTTACTTCGGAAAAATGTACCAGGCACGTTACCTTGCTGGTATCGTAGCTGGTAAAAACACAAAGAACGGAAAAATCGGTTACGTAGCAGCTTTCCCAATTCCTGAATGTATCCGTATGCTCAACGCTTTCACTCTTGGTGTACAGTCAGTTAATCCTGATGCAACTGTTGAAGTTCTCTGGACAAACACATGGTACGATCCAGCAATCGAAAAGCAGGGTGCACTTGAACTCCTGAACCGCGGTTGTGACGTTATCGAACAGCACCAGGATACAACAGCTCCACAGGTTGCTGCTCAGGAAAAAGGCGCTCTTTGTCTTGGTTACAACGTTCCAACTCCAAATGCAGCTCCAAAAGCTTACCTCACAGCTCCAATCTTCGACTGGCCTGTATTCTACACTTCTAACGTTCAGGAAATCCTTAACGGTACATGGGAAGGAAAACACTACTGGCTGCCAGCTTCAACAGGAATTGCAAAACTGGACAAACTTACAGATCTTTGTGCTCCTGGAACTCAGGAAGCTGTTGATGCAGTTGCTGCAAAAATGATGAAAGATGAATTCGAACCATTCACAGGTCCAATCTATGACAACAACGGTGAACTTAAAGTTGCTGAAGGTGCCAAAATGTCTGACAAAGACATCTGGAACATGATGTGGTTTGTTAAAGGTGTTATTGCAAAATAATTTTGCGTAAACCAAAAGGTCCCTTCGACCCTTCGACAGGCTCAGGGACCGCAAGCTCAGGGATCATTTAAAGCAGGTCATTAACTGGCCTGCTTTTTTTTTGCCTTTACAGATTCAGTAAATCCGCAGGCTTTTCAATTATGTATTCAGCTTTGTCCACTTTTTTGGCAAAACCGTAGCTTGCGTGAATAAAAGGAATACCCGCTTTGTGAGTTGCATCGGCATCTCCCTGGGTGTCTCCGATATATGCCGGATCCTTAAGTCCGTTCCGTTCAATAATCAGTTTTATGTTTTCTGCTTTCAGAAGATTTGCATCTCCATAGCATGCATGATCCTGAAAATATTTCCCGAATCCTGTTACTTTGAGCATCATTTCAATATATCCGCTCTGACAGTTTGAAACCACAAAAAGCCTGTATTTCTTTGAAAGCCCTTCAAGAGTCTTTCCCAGTTCCGGATAAAGCTTTCCGCCCGTTGCTCCAACCGCTGCTTCTTCCTTTTCGTAGCACAGGTCTCTGAAAGTGTTTCTTGTTTCCAGAGGTTTTCCAGGAAGAATACGTTCTATGATTTCATCCATCGGCTTTCCAAAAAGCTGTTTCAGATCATCAGAAGTTACGTGGAATTCAGAAAGTCCAAGTTCATCAAGAGCTTCGTTCCAGGCAGGAGCCACAACAGGCGTTGTGTCCCAGATTGTTCCGTCTACATCAAAAATAAGTGAATCAAACATTTTTCAATAATACTATGGGGAAGTTTTTTCAACAATCAGTCTTTGGGAAGAATCAGGTTCCAGACTTCAGGATCTTCCTGCCCGATTCTCCAGTATCCAACTTTGTTCACACCACCCTTTCTGTAAATTTCGGCCAGATTATAAACGGTGGTTGCGTCGCTGATATATCCCGTTACTTTTGCTTCGGTAGTATATGTGAATACCGGAATTCCGTTTTTATATTCAACTTCGGAAACATCATTTTCTTCCATTTTCCGGGTAATGCTCTTGTAATACCAGGCAGTTGCATCATTCTTATCCTGCCAGGTACGACTGTAAAAAGGAATACCCATTACGATTTTTTTGTGAGGGATCTGTTTCTTTGCAAAAGTCAGAACGTTCTTACACCATTCCTGCGAAGCCACAGGGCCCGGAACGCTTCCACTCCAGTGTTCATCGTAAGCCATAATGAACACTCTGTCACAAAGGCGTGCTATTTCCGCATACGGGAATACTTCTTCCTGGAACTTTCTTACACGGGCCGGAACGCAGACTGAATACATTTTGCCTTCCAGATTTGCTCCAAGTTCCGCAAGAAACGAAAGGTATATTTCCCGGTCCCTTGCGGGAACCAGTTCCAGGTCTACGTTTACACCGTCAAAAGGTTCAGCTGCTTCCACAATCTGGCGGATAATATTGCGGCGTACCGGGTATTCCGGAGAAAGAACAAAGTGAGTAAGTGATTTACTGTCGCAGATGAAAACCAGGTGTCTCCTCTTTCCCGTAACGTTGATGGCATCAATATCAGGCACCGAAATCAGTTCCCCGTAACAGTTCACGTCTGCAGAAAAATACAGAACATCTGTCAGCGGAAGATCATCGCTGTATTCATCTTTCCGGTTCATGGAAACGTAGCCCCAGGTTTCTTCAAATTCCAGGGGTTTCAGGCTGGAACTGCGGTTCCCTTCTGCAAAAATCGGGAAAAGTACGAGAAAAGAAAGTACACATACTGCGAATCGTCTGTTCATATTCTGATTATCGGCGCATTTCAGTTTCTTCTATATCAAAGCACATTTTTCTGCTAAAATGATGTTATGTCTTTTATCTCTCTTCAGCATATTTCTAAAACTTTCGGCGAAGTCCACGCCAACAGCAACGTAAACCTGGACATCGAAAAAGGCGAAATTCTTGCCCTTCTTGGGGAAAACGGTTCCGGGAAAACAACCCTGGTAAACATGCTTGCCGGTCTTTATTCACCTGACGAAGGAAGCATTTTCATTGACGGAAAAAAACAGAACTTTGCCCGTCCTGCAGATTCAATTACAGCAGGAATCGGAATGGTTCACCAGCATTATCTGCTTGTAGATGTAATGTCTGCCCTTGAGAACATTACCATGGGCGAAGCCAAGGCAGGCTTCTTTGTAAACAAAAAGCAGATCAGAGAAAAAATCCTGAAGCTGGAAGAGACATACGGACTCAAAATCGATCCTGACAAGAAAATCTACGAAATGTCTGTAAGCGAAAAACAGACTGTTGAAATCCTTAAAGTGCTTTACCGCGGCGCAAAAATCCTTATTCTGGATGAACCTACAGCCGTTCTTACACCGCAGGAAACGGAACATCTTTTTGACGTTCTGCGCCGTATGAAGGAAGCCGGATGCACTGTAATCATCATCACCCACAAGATGAACGAAGTTATGGCCATTTCAGACCGCGTTGCAGTTCTCCGTAAAGGTGAATACGTTGGAACCGTAAACACAAAGGAATCAAACCCTTCAGAACTTACAGCCCTTATGGTTGGCCGTGCCATAAGCCTGGAAATTGAAAGACCGGTTGTAGAAAAGACTGAAAAACCACTTCTTGAAGTTTCAAATATCACACTTTCAAATGAAGAAGAAAACCGAAAGGTTCTGGACGATATGAGCTTTGACCTTTACGGCGGAGAAATTCTTGGAGTGGCAGGAATTGCCGGCTCCGGACAGAAAGAGATCTGTGAAGCAATCGCAGGACTTATTAAACCTGAAAGCGGTTCTATCAAATTCATAGGAGACGAACTCATCGGGCTTTCTCCTCTCTCAATCAAGAAAAAAGGACTCCGCATGAGCTTTGTTCCTGAAGACCGCCTTGGCATGGGACTCGTTGCCGGAATGAACATCATCGACAACGTTATGCTCAAAACCTACGATGAATCAAAAGGCATTTTCATAGACCGCGAAGCCGGTAAAGGCCGTGCCGAAGCAATTGTAGGTGAATACGATATTTCAACTCCAAGCATCCGGCATCAGGTAAAGAAACTTTCAGGCGGAAACATCCAGAAAGTTCTTCTTGGACGTGAAATCGGAATGAAACCAAAAGTTCTGGTTACCGCTTACCCTGTACGCGGTCTTGATATCGGAGCAAGCTACACCGTTTATGACATGCTGAACAAGCAGAAGGAAAAAGGCGTAGGCGTAATGTTCATCGGCGAAGATCTGGACGTTCTTATGGCTATTTCTGACCGCCTTATGGTTATCCACGACGGAAAAGTAATGGGCATTGTAAATCCAAAAGAAACAAGCAAAGAAAAAGTTGGCCTTATGATGGTGGGAGACGAATAAGATGATTCATATAGTTGCTAAAAACGAACCTTCAAAAGCAAAAGAAAGACTGCTCCGCATTTCTGCAGTCCTCCTTTCCCTGATTGCATCAGGCCTGGTAATTGCCTGCATGGGGAAAAATCCTTTCCTCGTTTTCTGGAAGATTATTACCGGTTCCATCGGAAAGAAATATTACTTTACACAGACAGTGCACAAAGCCATTCCGCTTACCATGCTCTCACTTGGTATTTCCATGGCATTCCGCATGAAGTTCTGGAACATCGGTGCCGACGGCCAGTTCTATATGGGCGCCTTTGGCGCAGCCCTGGTTGCCTTCAAGCTTCCCGGCCTCCCAATGCCGGTCATGATTCCAATGATGCTTCTTTCTTCCATTCTGTTCGGCGGACTTTGGGCAACACTTGCTTCATTCTTCAAGAACAAATGGGGCGCCAGCGAAACTCTGGTTACCCTTATGCTGAATTACATTGCAACAAAATGGGTTACCTACCTTCAGTTCGGACCATGGAAGCGCCCTGACGGGTTCCCGCGCATGCCACGCTTTCCTGATGCCGCTATTCTTCCAAAAACCGGCGGAATTCATATCGGATGGATGTTTACTATCATCTGTATTGCACTTATATACGTAATCTTCAAACGCACAAAGCTCGGCTACGAAATAGACGTTATCGGCGAAAGCCAGGCCACTGCCCGTTACGCCGGAATCAATGTTACAAAAGTAACTTTCATTACAGTATTCCTTTCGGGTGCCCTTTGCGGAATTGCCGGCATGATGCAGGCTTCTGCCATGGAAAAATCCCTTACTTACCAGCTTTCGGGCGGTATGGGATTCACTGCTGTAATCACAACCTGGCTTGGCCAGCTGAACCCAATCATCATTACAGTAGTTTCATTCCTTTTCAGCATGCTCATTCAGGGCGGCGGCGGACTTCAGGCCTCAATGGGAATCCAGCCAACAATGGCCCAGGTCATTCAGGGAATAATCATCTTCTTTGTTCTTGGAAGCGAGTTCTTCTTGAAATACCGTTTTGTATGGTCCTCTGCCAAAACAAAGGAGGAAAAATAATGCTTGCACTTACACTTTTTTTACAGGTTTCAGTTCAAATGGGAACACATATCCTCCTGGCTATCCTTGGAGGAATTCTTTGCGAAAAGGTTGGAAACTCAAACCTTGGTATTGAAGGTATGATGCTTATGGGCGCTGCCTGCGGCTTCGCAACAGCCCTGGTAACCAACAACCCTATGCTTGCCATGCTGGTTGCAGGTCTTGCGGGAATGCTGGGCGCCGCAATTTACGGATTCATTGCCATCACACTTAAAGGGAACCAGATTGTAACCGGTATTGTTCTTACAACCTTCGGAACAGGCGTTGCCGGACTCTTCAACGAATTCCTTTCGGGAAAAGCCCTTTCCGACAGTTTCCGCAATTTCTTTGCTCCAAAAGCAATTCCACTTCTGAACAAGATTCCGGTCATCGGGCCTGCCCTTTTTGACCAGAGCATTTACGTTTACGTGTCGCTGGTTTTTGCAGTCCTCATTTACATCTATATGTACAAAACCCGAATCGGACTTTCAATGCGCGCTATCGGTGAAAATCCTGCAGCCGCCGACAGTTCCGGAATTCCTGTTACTGCAATTAAGTACGCCAACGTTCTTTCGGGCGGTTTCCTCTGCGGGCTTGGAGGTGCATACCTTTCGCTTGTTTTTGTTCCAAGCTGGCTCGAAAACATTACAGCAGGTGCCGGATGGATTGCAGTTGCTTTTGTAATCTTCTGTACATGGAATCCTTTGAAGGCAATCGTTGCCGCATATCTGTTTGGTGCACTTCAGGGGCTTGGCTTTAAGTTTCAGGGGGCTTCATTCCTTGGCATTAAGATGAACTCAATTATTCTTGATATGCTGCCTTATATTGCAACAATAATCGTTTTGATTTTTATAAGCCTTCAAAAGAAAAAAGAATATCAGGCTCCGGCAGCTTTGGGAAATGCATATTTCAGAGAAGAGAGATAATTTGCTTTTTCTTGCATAACTTAGTGCAAAGTCATATAGTCATAGGCGACAGTGATT
>JAZLIM010000078.1:0-6091 GCA_045617385.1 Treponema sp. | reverse complement strand
GCAACATCTTCAAAGCGGTTGATTTTCCACACGTGACTTTTACGAACGCCTTCCTTTTCCATGCCGGATTTTTCCATTACGCGGCCGGATGCAGGATTGTAAGTAAAGTGCGTAGCATTGATTTTATGAAACTTTTTGATCTTAAATCCATATTCTATCATAGCACAGGCAGCTTCAGTTGCAATCCCTTTATTCCAATAGGCAGGGCCTACCCAGTAGCCAAGTTCACCCATATTGGAGTTCATATCTACAGCCATTCCCATGCAGCCGTAAAGCTCACCGGAATTTTTGTCGGTAATTGCAAAATCATAATAGCGCTTATCTGCAAAGTTTTTGTCGTGAGTCTGAATCCAGTTTTTCCCACCCTCCACAGTATATGGATGTGGAAGTGCCAGTGTTCCCTTCCAGACTTCTTCCGTATTACAGATTGCAGCAACCTTTTCTGCATCACCCGGCACAAAACGTCTCAGTACCAGACGTTCAGTTTCCATCGTATTTTTTTCAGCATTGTAAATAAACATAAAAGCCTCTTTTTTTTCTATTATTCAATACAATCTATGTTTTTCCAATAAACTATTACTTTAAAGATTAAAAAGCCCGGAAAAACCAGTTTCCTGATTCTTCCGGGCTTATTCATTCAGCTTTTATCTGCTATCTGGCAAATGCATTTACAAGTTTTTCAACTTCGTCTGCATCGTAACCATTCTTACTGATAAGCTGGTTTTTGTACCAAGGAATTACGTTCTTTGTTGCATCCTTGAAGCTTTTCATATCAACTTCATCTGCATATGTAACCTTTAAGATGCCTTTCTTATCCCATTCACGGATAAGTTCATCACATTCGTAACGGTTGATCATACGCTGATATTCAACAGCTTTTTTGGCATTTGCTTCACAAACACGTTTCTGAGCCGGTGTAAGGGAATCCCAAACCTTCTGGTTGATACAGAAGAACAGACAATCGTAGTAAGCATTCCATTCAGATACATAATTCTGTACATCCTGAACTGATGCCGAAGCGATTGCAGGAAGTGGATTTTCCTGACCTTCAACTGTGTTCTGCTGGAGAGCTGTATAAGTTTCACCCCAGTTCATGTTTGTAGCATTTGCACCCCATGCAGCGTAGCTCTGCATAAGGAGGTTTGAACCTGCAACGCGGATCTTAAGTCCTTTCAAATCGTTTACAGATTTTACAGGGCGTTTAGAGTTTGTAAGCTGACGGAATCCGTTTTCAGCAATACCGAAACAGTGAAGTCCTTTTTCTTCAAGGATTTTCTTAAGGAGGTCACCTGCTTCACCGTCGAATTTTGCATCAACGTCGTCATAGTCATCATAGATATATGGAAGAGAAACAACATTGAAACGGTCATCGAATGCTGAGTAAATCAGGTTCGAGTGCATAGAAAGCTGAAGAGGATTTCCCTGAATAAGAGATGTAATACCGTCTTTCTGGTTTCCGTTTGTAACCTCGTCAGAGAATCCGTCTACTACAACCTTTACCTTTCCGCCAGTTGCTTCGTTCATAAGAGCACCGAAGTAACGTCCGGCTTTTGCCCATGTTGAAGTTTTTCCTGTTGAACATGCAAAGTGCCATGTAGCATCAGACCAGTTAATATCTTCTTTTACAGCGTCTTTCTTAGCGTCATATTTTTCTGCATCGTAAAGAGCAACTTTTGCCTTAGACATTTTCTTACCTGTAAATGCGTTTACAAGTTTTTCAACTTCTTTGGCATCGAATCCGTCTTTATTGATAAGCTGATTTTTGTACCAGTCTGCAACTCCGCTTGAAGCTTTCTTGAAGCTTTCAACATCAACTTCGTCTGCGTGAACAACTTTCAGAGTACCAGATTCTTCCCAGTCTCTGATTAATTCATCACATTCGTAGCGGTTGATCATACGCTGGTATTCAACAGCTTTCTTAGCGTTAGCTTCTACGATTTCCTTCTGGGCCGGTGTAAGGGCATCCCATGCTTTTCCGTTCATACAGAAGAACAGACAGTCGTAGTAAGCATTCCATTCAGAAACGTATTTCTGAACTTCCTGAACTGATGCAGATGCAATTGCTGGGAGAGGGTTTTCCTGTCCTTCAACTGTGTTCTGCTGGAGGGCTGTGTATGTTTCACCCCAGTTCATGTTTGTTGCGTTTGCGCCCCATGCTGCGTAACTCTGCATAAGGAGGTTTGAACCTGCAACGCGGATCTTAAGTCCCTTAAGGTCATTTACAGATTTTACAGGACGTTTTGAGTTTGTAAGCTGGCGGAATCCGTTTTCGGCAATACCGAAACAGTGGAGTCCTTTTTCTTCAAGAATCTTCTTGAGGAGGTCACCTGCTTCACCGTCGAATTTTGCATCAACGTCATCATAGTCATCATAAATATATGGAAGAGAAACTACATTGAAGCGGTCATCGAATGCTGAGTAAATCAGGTTAGAGTGCATAGAAAGCTGCAGCGGGTTACCAGACATCAAAGAAGTAATTCCGTCTTTCTGGTTTCCGTTTGTAAGCTGGTCAGAGAATCCGTCTACTACAACTTTAACTTTTCCACCGGAAGCTTCTTTCATCAAAGCACCGAAGTAACGTCCGGCCTTTGCCCATGTTGAAGTTTCACCTGTTGAACATGCAAAGTGCCATGTCTGGTCTGTCCATGAAACATCCCCGATAACAGCATCTTTTGAAGCATCGTATTTTTCTGCATCATAAGCTGCAATCTTTGCTTTTGTGAAACCGTTTCCGGCAAAAGCGTTTACAAGAGTTTCAACTTCAACTGCATCAAATCCGTCTTTGTTGATAAGCTGGTTTTTGTACCAGTCAATTACACCGCTTGAAGCGTTCTTGAAGCTTTCCATATCAACATCTTCAGCATGTGTAACTTTGAGTTTTCCACTGTTTTCCCAGTCTTTGATCAGTTCGTCACATTCATAACGGTTGATCATACGCTGGTAATCAACAGCGCGTTTTGCGTTTTCTTCTACAACGGCTTTCTGGTCATCATTCAGTGAATCCCATGCTTTTCCGTTCATACAGAAGAACAGACAGTCGTAGTATGCGTTCCATTCAGAAACGTATTTCTGAACTTCCTGAACTGAAGCAGATGCAATTGCAGGAAGAGGATTTTCCTGACCTTCAACTGTGTTCTGCTGGAGGGCTGTATAAGTTTCACCCCAGTTCATGTTTGTTGCGTTTGCACCCCATGCAGCATAGCTCTGCATAAGGAGGTTTGAACCGGCAACACGAATCTTAAGACCTTTAAGGTCATTTACAGACTTAACTTCGCGTTTAGAGTTTGTAAGCTGGCGGAATCCGTTTTCAGCAATACCGAAACAGTGGAGTCCCTTTTCTTTAAGAATCTTCTTGAGGAGGTCACCTGCTTCACCGTCGAACTTGGCATCAACATCATTGTAGTCTTCATAGATATATGGAAGAGAAACAACATTGAAGCGGTCATCGAATGCTGAGTAAATCAGGTTAGAGTGCATTGAAAGCTGGAGAGGATTTCCGGAAATCAAAGAAGTAATACCGTCTTTCTGGTTTCCGTTTGTAAGCTGGTCAGAGAATCCGTCTACTACAACCTTTACCTTTCCGCCAGTTGCTTCCTTCATAAGAGCACCGAAGTAACGTCCGGCTTTTGCCCATGTTGAAGTTTCACCTGTTGAACATGCAAAGTGCCATGTCATTTCAGGCCATTCAGTTGTACCTTTGAATACATCCTTTGAAGCGTCGTATTTTTCTGCATCATAAAGAGCAACTTCACTCTTGTTAAGGTTTTCAGAAGTTACTTTTTTAACGTTTGTTTTTCTTGGGAAATATGTGAACAGCAGAAGAACAACAAGACAGGCTCCAACCATTGGAGCAACTGCTTTTGAAGTTTCCTGCAGAGTTACTTTGATTCCGTTCTTAAGCTTAACGCCGATCGCAACGAAAAGATTTACACCAACCGGTGGAGTTACCTGACCGATAGCAAGGTTTACAGTTGTAAGAACACCAAAGAAAATAGGGTTGATTCCAAGTTTCTGGCAAACCGGGTACATAATCGGAATAAAGATGTACATAGCCGAGTTGGCATCAAGGAACAGACCTGCAATAAGAAGGATGATATTTACAACCAGGAGGAAGATGTATTTGTTTGTTGAAACAGCAGACAGAACACCTTCAGCAGCGGCTGAAATACCGAACAGAGTACAAACATAAGAGAACAGAGTAGCAGATGCAATAATGAGCATGATACTACCGGTTGTTTTTGCAGAATCAACGAAGATCTGGAAAAGTTCCTTAAGTTTGATTTCTTTATAGATGAATACACCAACAATAAGACCATAAACAGCAGCAACTGCAGCAGCTTCTGTTGGAGTAAAGATACCACCATAAATACCACCAAGGATGATTACAGGCATCAGAAGTCCCCAGAATGCATCCTTGAAAGAATCCCAGCGTTCTTTAGCAGTGTGCTTTTCACCGGAAGGCTGAATGTTCTTGCGTCTTACTTCAATCATGATAACAACAATAAGAGCAAGACCAATCAGAATACCAGGGAGAATACCAGCCATGAAAAGCTTACCAACGTTGTCACCTGTAATAGAAGCGTAAACAACGTATGCAATACTTGGCGGAATAACGATAGCAGTAGAACTGGCTGTTGCCATAAGGGCAGTTGCAAAGGCAGGAGAGAAACCTGCATCAATCATTGCCGGAATAAGAACAATACCAAGAGCAGCTACAGTAGCAGGACCTGATCCTGAAATAGCACCAAAGAATACGGCAGTAATAACACTTACAATAGCAATTCCACCTCTTCTGTGGCCAACAAGACTGTTAACGAATTTAACAAGACGTGTTGAAATACCGGCTTTAACCATGATGTTTCCGGAAACAATGAAAAACGGAATAGCAAGAAGCAATGTCTTACTGATACCCGAATAAGTATTCATAGCAACAACAGACAGGCTCTGTCCTGTTGAAAGAATAGCGGCAGTAGCAGATGCACCAAGACAGATAGCGATAGGTACATCAAGAAGAAGCAGTACAATAAATACAGCAAAAAGGATGATTGTTGTTGTAGTCATTATTCAGCCTCCTTTGCCTTACGGGCTTCAAGGAAATTGATTGTGTTTTCTACCATATGAAGAAGGAGGAAAATACCTGAAATTGGAACGAAACTTGTGAAAATCCACAAAGGCCAGTGCATAACGAAAGTATTTGTTTTCTGTGAAAATTCTACAACTGTTCTTACAACACCCTGATAAGTCAAAATACCACAGTAAACAAGGCTTATAAGGTTAGCAATCAGTTTCTGAATAAGACGAGCTTTTCCGGTCAGTCTGTCTGAAATAAGACTTAAACCGATCAAACCACCATCTTCACGGCATGCCAAAGCTGCACCGATCAATGAAACAAGAACGAATACAGCTACTACGAATTCATCAACAAACTGGAACGAATTGTTAAAGCAGAAACGACCAATTACGTTTATGAAAATCAAAACAAGAATTGCAAATGTTGCCACAACCATAACGGTGTTTTCAACAGCTACAACTCCCTTCATAATTTTTTTGTAGGTGTTCATACAAACTCCCAAAAACAATTTTTTATTAATACTAAATAACTTTAGTATAATTAAATTATAGAATATTTTTAAAAAAAATTGTATTACTAAATTAAGGAAATATTTATGAATTTACAGATAATTCTTTCGTTTTTGACTTTTATTTTGATTTGTGGAATTACTCCGGGCCCGGCAAACCTTACTTCCCTTGCAGCTTCCCTTCAGTTCGGAAGAAAGGCCGCCCTCAGACAGTGGTTCGGACTTATCAGCGGGGCACTTACAGATACAACCATCTCTGTAGTAATTGCTTTCTTCCTGGGAACAGCTTTGAATCAGTATGTAAAATGGCTGGCATTTATCGGGGCCGCCTATCTGATTTATCTTTCTGTCAAACAGTTCAGACGCTCATATACAACAGACCAGAAAGAAATCAAAGAACCAGGCTTCCTCACAGGTTATATCCTTAATCTTTCGAATGTAAAAATCATCTTAACCTGTGTAACAGCTCTTTCTTCTTATGTTCTGCCTTATTCAACAAACTTCTTCATCAT
>JAZLIM010000077.1:0-4275 GCA_045617385.1 Treponema sp. | reverse complement strand
GTGTGGAAGAGGTCGCAGGCTTTGAAGAGGAGTTTTTCTTCTTCGTCTGTAAGGGCAGAAAGTTCTTCGAAAGTCTTTACGTTGTCTTTTGCCTGGTCCAGAGTTGTCATACCGCTGAGTGAAACTGTAAGGGCAGGAAGTCTCATAAGCCAGCGGAAGGCCCATGATGCAACTGACCAGTCAGGATGTGCTTCTTTGAGCATTTTTTCACAGTCAGGAGTGAGCTGAGCAAGGCGGCCGCCGCGAACAGATTCCATTGCGATTACAGGAATATTGCGGCTTGCAAGAATTTCGTATTCTTTCTTTGTGTTGCCGTAGAGCCAGTCAAAATAGTTCAGCTGGATCTGTGCGAAGTCCCACTGACGCAGGGAAGCGAATTTTTCCAGAGTCTGAACGGAAGCGTGGGAAGAGAATCCAAGATATGTGATGCGTCCTGCCTTCTGCTGTTCGATGAAGTAGTCTACAGCGCCTGAGTCGATGTATTCCTGCATGTTGTTGTCCAGAATACAGTGGATAAGGTAGAAGTCGATGTGGTCTGTCTGCAGGCGGGCCAGCTGGTCTTCGAAACATTTTTTGTAGTCTTTTTCGGCACCGATATTGTATTTTGTGGCAAGGTAGAAAGAATCGCGGGGATATTTCTTCATAACATCGCCCAGGAATTTTTCAGAAGCTCCACCACCATGGTAAACGTGTGCTGTGTCGTAGTAATTAACACCGTTTTTCATACACCAGTCGATGATTTCAGCACCTTTTTCGTAATCAATGTCTTTGTCTTTTCCACCTTCAATAAGTGGAAGACGCATAGCTCCCATTCCAAGAAGTGAAAGAGAAATGTCTTTGTAAGGTTTTTTGACCATTATAGGCCTCCATATATTCGGGATACATATATTAAAATAGAAGAAACCTGAAAAAGATAGTACATTTCTTTTTTCTTGTTGACTATTTTCGTTTTATGATTTAAGATAACCCAACATTCGACGCGGGGTAGAGCAGTTGGCAGCTCGCCAGGCTCATAACCTGGAGGCCGTAGGTTCAAGTCCTACCCCCGCTATACACGTAATTCCTTATAATACAAGGAGTTACACTTCAACAAAATCTTACGTAGTAGGGTTTTGACTCGTGAAATTTCACGAATGTAAGTAACCATGTAAGTAAAATTCTGGTCGCCTGCAAAGTGAGGTTCTTGATGTCAAAACCCTATTTACTTTTTAAACGACCTAACGGAATTTATTACTGTCAGATCAGACTTCCCGACGGTTCTCTCACCAACAACAAAAGCACCGGATGTTCATCCAAATCTGAAGCAGAAAAGGTTGCCATGAAATGGGCTGTTCAGGGAACAATGCCTGTCCGTGTAAACGGAAAGGAACCAGAAATGAAATCCACGGATTTTATTTCCATCTTGAACTGCATCCGGACTTTTGAATTCACCGATTCCAATATTAACGAAATCATCAGTGTTCTTAAACAGCGTGAGTACATTAAGTCTGCAGTGATTTCCAAGACTGTTGAAGCTCGTCCTATTGATGAATATCTTCTTCAGTTCTGGGATTCAGAACGGTCTCCTTACATAAAGGAGAAACGTCTTAAGGGCCAGGAGATTCATGCCCACTACATCGCAAACAATCTGAGCTACATATACAAGTACTGGATTCCGCGTCTTGAGGGAAAGAGTGTGGGAGAGATTACCCGTGATGATGTGAACGCAATCTTTGATGATGCTAAGGTCATGAAGTATGCGCCGAAGACAATCAATCAAATTGTAAGTGCACTGACTCTTCCCATGAAGTATGCGTTCTATCACAAAATGACAGAGAACAACTGTTATGACGGAATCATCAAGTGTTCCAACAGATACAAGAAACGTATCGTTCTTTCTCTGGAAGAAACCCAGGCCCTCTTTGATGCTGAATGGGAAAATGATTCGGCCCGCCTTGCATGTGTTCTTGCCTGCTACACCGGAATGCGCCAGGGAGAGATTGCAGGGCTTCGCCTTCGTGATATCGGAGATGACAGAATTTATATCCGCCATTCCTGGAGCAAATACGAAGGACTGAAATCCACAAAGACAGAAGAAGAACGCGAGATGATAATTCCACCTCTTCTCCGTGATATGCTTCTTACTCAGGCAGAAATGAATCCCCACGGTGAAGGTGATAACGGTTTTGTTTTCTTTGGCCTTCTTCCGTCCCAGCCTACGGATCCCAAGAACTGGCTTAAGTTTATGAGACGGGCCCTGAAGCTTAGCGGATATGAAAATCCTGATGAAGTTACCTTCCACGCATTCCGTCATGAATGGTGTACCAATACTTTGAGCGAAGTTGGAGACAAGCGTGTCTGCATGATTGGTTCTGGCCACAAGACGGACAGCGTCTTTGCAATCTATTCGGCTCATGTGGAAAAAGAAGAGGCCCTGAAGAAAATCGCCGTTGCAACAGAGAAGATGTTCCTGCCGATGGTTGAAAGCCTTGAGAAGGTTGAGTATGAAATAAAGGATGAGGACGAGTGATCAGGAAAGAATTCAAATCTTTGTTTCTGAATAAATAAAGTTTGAAATTTATAGCCAGTTGGAGAAAAACTCCGGCTGGCTTTTTATTTATGAAGTAGCAAATGAAATATCTAACAAGAGAATCTTTTTCATGTTATTCTATATTTACTTTGGAAAAAATTAAGTTTAGACCACATCATTTTCTCTGTATGCGTTACTGGGTAGGGAACGGTTACTCAGAATCATACACCAAGTTTGTAAATGAAATTCTTCCTCAAATCAAAAACGGACTTTCTGTTGAAATTACTTTCGGGCCGGATTCCCTGTGTTCTGTTTGTCCTCATTTGAAAAATGAAATTTGTGACAGCCAGGAGAGGGTGATGAAATTTGATAAAGCGGTAATTGATTACTGCGGAATGGAAGAAGGGCAGACTGTCCACTGGAACGATATGTTCAAGCTTGTATCCGAAAAGATAATGGATGCCGGTTTGTTTGAAAGCATTTGCGGTGACTGTTCCTGGGCGGAATACTGTCATTAGTGTTTATTCAGCACAAATTGATTTATATTAGAATTATGGAAATTGAAGCATTACTAAAAGATATTTTCGATTATGATCCTGACGGACCAAATATTCACCACCTTATGGCGGTTCACGGTTACAGTCGTTTGATTGCACAGATGGAAAAGGTTGATGAACATACTCTTTTTATCACAGAAATTTCAGCTTACCTTCATGACATCGGCGTAAAAATCAGCAAGGAAAAATATGGAAACTCACAGCCTCAGCATCAGGAAGAGGAAGGCCCAATTATTGCTCGCCAGATTCTTGAAAAATATAGTCTGCCGGCCGCTGATGTAGAACGCATCTGTTTTATTATCGGGCATCATCATACTTACAAAGCTATCGACGGAATTGATTTTCAGATTCTTGTTGAAGCTGATTACATCGTAAATCTGATGGAAGGATACTGCAAACGTGATTCCATTCCGGCCATGAAAGAAAATGTCTTTAAAACTGAAAGTGGAAAATATTTACTTGAACAGATGTTCGAGAAATCAAAGAGATAGATGAAAGAAAAATGCGTGGATTTTTTTAAGGGGTAATGAATGGAATTTAGATTAGCAAATGAAAATGATGTTGCCCTGATTCTTGAATTCATAAAGGCTCTTGCTGTTTATGAAAGAATGAGCGATTGGAATACTTACCGAATTACAGGTGAAACTTTAGCAGAACTGGGAAAGAAAATCGAAGGTGAATAAAAATGGCTGAATGCAAAATCTGTAAAAAGACATATCGGGGTTTCTTTTTTGCGGCTTGTATCTGTCTTATTTTTGGTGCCTGTTGTCATGGATTAAGAATATCCGGAGATCCGACAAAAATCAAAATTGGAGTGATAATCGGTGTTATAATGATAATAGCTGCAGTTGCATTTGGAATGGCAGGATTAGTAATGTTGATTCGGAACAAAAAGGAAAATAAATGATTGTCCTGATTGGTGGTGCAAGTCATGTTGGTAAAACACTGATTTCGCAAAAACTTATAGAAAAATATCATTATCCTTGTACCAGTTTAGATCATCTGAAGATGGGTTTTATCAGAACTGGACGAACGGAACTGACAGTAGAAGATGATTATGAAATGAAATTTTTTCTCTGGCCTTTTGCTGCAGAAATGATAAAGACTGCTATTGAAAATAATCAGAATATAATTTTAGAAGGCTGCTATATTCCAAGGGAATGGAAGAAAAGTTTAACCCAAGAATATCTAAAAGAAATCCGCGCTGTA
>JAZLIM010000076.1:0-18046 GCA_045617385.1 Treponema sp. | reverse complement strand
TTAAAACAAGCCAGGCCAAAGTTGATATCGACCGCATCACTTCTACACAGAAGTTCAATTACGAAATGGTAGATTCTTCTTCTGCAATACAGAAAGCCATCAATTCAATTAATGATACAAACCGCGGCTTTACAGATGAATTCGCCATTTCAAGTTTTTCTTTCGAAACCAAAGAACCTTTTGACCAGAAAAAGTTTATGGAATTCATTATCGAAGATTTCCCAATAGAACTTATCCGTGCAAAAGGTTATATCTGGTTTAAAGACCGCCCTGCAGATGTACTTCTTTTTGAACAGGCCGGCCGCAATTCTTCTGTAATGGCAGTTGCATATTGGGTTGCCGCTTTGGACGAAGCTACAAAGAAAGAATGCCTCGAAGGTGACGAAGAACTTCGTAATACCTGGGACGAAAAATACGGAGACAGAATCAATCAGATTGTATTCATCGGAAAAAATTACGATAAGGATGCAATTATCGACCGCCTGGAAGAATGCCTGGCGGAATAGGAATGTCATAAGGATTCGGAAAATCTAACGATTTTCCAATGAACTAATACCATTGTAAAAGATTTTACGTTAGTAAAATCGAATCCGTGTGACAAAAAAATAAAATCAAAAGGACTGGAAATATATGAAAAAAACTATCAAATTAATTATTATGGGCACTTTGATGCTTACTTCAAGTTTTACATTTGCAGCTTCAAAAAAATCAATTGTATGTACAACTTTCCCTGAATATGACTGGGTTATGAATATTCTTGGAGAAAATGCATCAAAATTTGATGTTACTTTACTTCAGGATAATGGAACAGACCTTCACAGTTATCAGCCTTCCATTAAAGATGTAACAAAAATTTCAAACGCTGACTTATTCGTTTATGTTGGCGGAGAAAGTGATGTATGGGTTGATGAAGTTATTTCGCAGTCTGTAAACAAAAATCAGATAGTTGTGAATATGCTTGAAGTACTTGGCGACAAAGTTCGTGAAGAAGAAATTGTTGAAGGTATGCAGGCCGAAAATGAAGACAAAGATGAACATCACCACCACGACGGCGAAGGCCACCACCATGAACATGATGAAGCAGAAGATGAACACCACCACCACCATCACCATGACGACGAAGAAGAAATTGAATACGATGAACATGTATGGCTTTCTTTGAATAATGCTATCGATCTGACAAATGCTATTTGCGAAGAAATTTCAAAAATTGACAGCGCAAATGCTTCGGTTTATGCAAAAAATACTGCAGCCTACACAAACCAGCTTTCAGACTTAGATGGCAAATACAAAAAAGTTGTAAGTGCTGCAAGCAAAAATACAGTTCTTTTTGGAGACCGTTTCCCATTCCGTTATCTTACAGATGATTACAATTTGAAATATTATGCTGCCTTTGTTGGTTGTTCAGCGGAAACAGAAGCAAGCTTTGAAACAATCATCTTCCTTGCAAACAAAGTTGACGAACTTGGATTAAACGCAGTTCTTACAATTGAAAAAGGTGATAAGAAAATTGCCGAAACAATTGTTCACAGTACAAAAAATCAGAATCAGGAAATTCTTGAACTTGATTCACTTCAGTCAATTACAACAAAAGAAATCAAAGCCGGAAGAAATTATCTTTCAGCTATGAAGAAGAACCTTGATGTTTTGAAAAAAGCATTAAAATAAAATATTAATCACTATGAGATTCAGCTGCATAAAGCAACTGAATCTCATTTAAAGAGGAATTCATTTATGCAGAAAACATTACATTTGATATTCCTTTTTCTCCTGCTCTTCTTTTTTATTTCCTGCAAAAAGGCAAAACCGCAGAACGAGCCTCAGGAAGTAATAAATGTGGTTGAAAATGAAATTGTAAGTGCCGGAATTTCTGTTCCTGAAGAAAACCCGAAAATCAATTCAAAAAAAATCGATGTTGATTTCTCTACCATGAATTACAATATTCTTGCAGGTGTTACATTTGATCTTCTTGTAACTCCTGAAAAGTATGTTAATAAACGGGCAAAGATTTCCGGATATTTTTATCATTCTTTTTACGAAGACCGCGAGTATTTTTCCGTAATAATCTGGGACAATACCGGATGCTGTCCTGCAGGCTTAGATTTTATTCCGCCAAAGGAAATGAATTACCCGGAAGATTTTCCAGCTGATGAAGAAAAAATTACAGTGACGGGAGTTTTCAAGTTCTCTGAAGAAGGCAATAAAGATTATCTGGAATTTATGGCTGAGGAAATAATCAAAAACTAAGAGTTACTTCAATAAACTTTTTTCATCAGTATTCCACAAACCCGCTTTCCATCCCTTCCTGGAAAAAAATCTTCAAACACCCTTACAATCTCAAAGCCTGAACTTTCGTATATGTGTGCCGCCCCTTTCCATTCTTCATTTACAAGAAGAACAAGACTTTTTACACCGGGAAGTTTTGAAAACAAATCACAGGAACGGTTCCACATTTCTTTTCCAAGCCCTGTTCCACGGTATTCGGGAAGAAGGGCAAAAGACGAAATATAAATCATTGAAGTTTCCATTCCGGACGGTCTGTGGTTCAATGCAATCTCAGATGCGCATTCAGGAAGCTTTTCTATGTATTCCGCAGAAATATAACCGGCTGCTTTTCCGCTGGTTTCATCAATAAAAACATAAAAAGGATTGATTCCCATGCGGGAAAGAAAAACTTCCCTTTCTTCCTGGATTTCAGGGATAAAACAGGAACGTTCTACATGCATTATGTCTTCTATGTGGCTTTGATCTGCTGAAATGATTTTCATAAGCGTTATTCTATGAATATTCCAAAGCATTGTCACGGGGTGTTAAAAATGACAAATTTTCAGTTTTTGTCATATTGACAATAAAAGAGGTTTCCCATATTCTAGACTTATGGAATACAATATTCAGAAACAGCATGAAAAGGGAAAACTTCATGCTATCGAAAGAATCAATGCCCTTTGTGATGAGGGTTCGTTTGTTGAAACTTATGCCGGTGTACGCCACAACTGTACAAGTTTTGGAATGGAATCAAAAGACATTCCTTACGATGGTGTAATCACAGGTTTTGGAAAAATCAACGGCCGTAAGGTTGCCGTTTATGCCCAGGACTTTACTGTTCAGGGTGGATCTCTTGGACACATGCACGGAAAGAAAATCGCAGACCTTACAAAAATGGCTGTTGATGCCCGCTGTCCAGTTATCGGAATCAACGACTCGGGTGGAGCCCGTATTCAGGAAGGTGTTGATGCCCTTTCAGGTTACGGAAACGTTTTCCACCAGAACGTACGTGCTTCAGGTTCAATCCCACAGATTTCAATCATCGCTGGTCCTTGTGCCGGTGGTGCTGTTTATTCTCCTGGAATTACAGACTTCATCTTCACTGTAGACAAGATCTCACAGATGTTCATTACAGGACCAAAGGTTGTTAAGTCTGTAATGTTCATGGATATTTCTGCAGAAGACCTTGGTGGTGCTTCAATTCACGCACAGAAAAGCGGTGTTGCACACTTCCGTTCTGAATCAGAAAAAGACTGTTACGAAACTGTAAGAAAGCTTCTGGACTACATTCCTCACTACTTTGGTGACAAACAGGAACCTTCTGCAAAATACAAGTTTGATGCAAAAAAATGCGCAAAGAAAATCCAGGAAATCATTCCTGAAAATACACGCCAGGGATACGACATCCGTGACGTCATCAACTGCGTAATCGATGAAGATTCATTCCTCGAAGTAATGAAAGAATACGCAATCAACTGTGTAACAGGTTTCTCAAAAATCGAAGGACGCACAGTAGGTATCGTTGCCAACAACCCTAAAGGACTTGGCGGTGTTATGGACTGTGATGCTTCTGACAAGATTGCACGCTTTATCCGCTACTGTGACAGCTTTGATATCCCTCTCCTTACATTCGTTGATGTTCCAGGATTCATTCCGGGACCTCAGGAAGAACAGAAAGGTATTATCCGCCACGGTGCTAAAGTTATCTACGCTTACTCTGAAGCAACAGTTCCAAAGCTTACAGTTATTACTCGCAAAGCTTACGGTGGAGCCTACATTGCAATGTGTTCACAGCACCTTGGTGCCGACTTTGTTTACGCATGGCCAAAGGCAGAAATCGCTGTTATGGGTGCAGAAGGTGCAATCGAAATTCTTTATGCAAAACAGCTGAAGGATCCGACTAAGGCCGACGAAGTTGCTCAGGCTACTGCTACATACAAACAGGAAATCATGACTCCTGCAATCGCTGCAAAACGCGGTTACATTACAGAAGTTATCAATCCTGAAGATACACGTGCAAGAATTGTTGCCGGATTCGACTTCCTGGAAACAAAGCTCTTCACAGACCAGCCGGTTAAGAAGCACGGAAACATTCCACTGTAAAAAGAGCTCCGAACAGGATGTTCGGGAAGACTTTGCAAGAAACACAGTTTCTTGCAAAGTCAAAAAACTTCAGGACGTAGTTTTTTGACGCAAACATGGAAACATTCCACTGTAATACAAAACCTTAATTATGAAATAATCCACTGGACGGAATCCAGGTTCCTTTCGGTGGATTTTTTTTTCGTTTTTTGAGGGATTTTTTCTATGGTCCCCCTACTATTTTATGCTAGAATACAAGTAATAAAAAAACTGGAGGAGATTATGAAAAAAGCTTTTTTATCAATTCTTGCTGCATCAGCAATTCTGCTTCTTGCTTCCTGTGCTTCTACAGGCAAAACAAATAATGAACCTGTTGCCCCTGACAGCACAATCCTTATGGGAAAAATGGCTGTGGAATTCACAGGTTACGAAGATGCATTCAACGGAATTCACGCAAAAGACCTGCGTGTAACAGTAAAAGAACAGGAATCAGGAAAGACCTGGCAGGTATACACAAACGTTGAAGGCTTGTACCTTGTACCAAAAGCAAAAGCAAACTGCCACTATTCCATTACTGAAGTATACTTCCTGAACAACGATGGAAACAAAATCAGCTGGTGTACAATGCCTCTTCAGGGGCCGGTAATGGCTTGCAAGACTGACTATGCAAGCATTCTCAGTAATATCGTAATTAAACTTCAGAAAGACAAGGGCGGTTTCTGGTTCGAAAAAAATGATCCTGCAGACGTTAAAGCCTCTTTCAAGAATACTTATCCTGAATCTGAATGGAATGACTATCCTTTCCTTTATTTGAATTAATACAGAAGTTACTCAAATTCTAATGAGCCCTTCGCCCCTTCGACCCTTCGACAAGCTCAGGGACCGCAAGCTCAGGGACCTCAGGCTCATAGACCATTTGATAAAAAAAACAGCCGGCAGATTTCTGACCGGCTGTTTTTTTGTTTATCGGAAGTAATCAGCGATTACATAGGGAAGATTTTCTTGAAATCACCAAGAAGAATATCTGTTTCGATTGAAGAATCCAGATTTGTTACTTTTCCCTTGTTTTTGTAGTAATTGATGAGCGGTTCTGTCTGTTCGCGGTAAACATCCATACGGTGCATGATTGATTCCTGTTTGTCATCATCACGCTGGTAGAGTTCTCCGCCACATTTGTCACATACACCTTCTACTTTTGGTGGAAGTGTAAGAACATTGTAGTTTGCACCACAAGCCTTACATACACGGCGTGTAGAAAGACGTTTGATAACGATTTCGTCAGCAATTTCGAAATTAACACATTTTACGTCGCTTACAAGACCGTCAAGCATTTCAGCCTGTGGAATTGTGCGTGGAAAACCGTCAAGAATATATCCGTTCTTGCAGTCATCCTGTGCAAGTCTGTCTTTTACCAGTTCGAATGTAAGGTCATCAGAAACCAGAGATCCTGAATCGATGATTGCCTTAACTTTTACTCCCAGCGGAGTCTGACGTTTGATATTGTCACGGAAGATGTCACCTGTTGAAATGTGAGGAATTTTGTAATCAGCTGCAACTTTTACAGCGAGGGAACCTTTTCCAGCTCCTGGTGGTCCTAAAAATACAAAGTTGTTCATTTATTTCTCCTTAAATTTGCTTAGTGCATAGTATAACACATTATTTTAGTTTCTTGAACAGTTTTTTAATCAGTCCTATTTTTCCAAAGAAGAGCCAGTAAAAGAGAACAACAAGAGCAAAAAGAGGAAGTCCGCAGATAAGAACATAGCAGATAACCTTGAACAGCCCGATGAAGAAATCAAGAACGTTTACTGCAAAAATACGTAAGCCGGAAGTAAATGACGGCCATTCAAAACCTTCACTGGTTACGCGGTAAGGAAGCTGCAGGTTTATATTGATTGTAGAATAGGCAACCTGATTTTTCATTCTGCGCATCCGCCCTTCCATGCTTTCAATTTCACTTACGGCATTATTCAGTTCTTTTTCTATGTTCAGAAGTTCCTTTGTTTCTTTTGCATTCTTCAGATAGTTTTCAAGACGTTCACGTAAAACCTTTTTGGCTTCAAGGCGTGTTTCAAGATCATAATACTGGTCTGTAATGTCATCAGAATTGATGTTTCCGTTCAGGAATTTTCCGTAATTCTTTGTTTCATTAAAAGCTTCATCAAACTTTTCAGAAGGAATTTTTACGGTGTAGCTGGAACTGCTTTCGCTTTCCCAGGAACTGGTTATATAGCCGCCAAACTTAGTAGCCCACTCCCCGATTCTTTTCTCCGCTTCTTCAAGACTTTCAACTTCAAGACTTACATTTCCGTTACGGATTATTTTCCGTTCAAGTGGAGAAGAAGCCCCGTTTTCATCCATGGAAGCAGAATCGTTTTCATAAACCGCTTCTTCCGTTACATTTACTGAATCCATAAACACGGCATTAGATGCTCTGGCCGAAAGCATTTTTGGAGCGGCAAATTCTTTTGCGCTCATATTCACAGAAGACGAATTCTTTACGAGGGGAACTTTTTCGCCTCCACAGGAAACGATCAGAAATGCTCCAAGACTTAAAACTGTGAGTTTTGTAAAAATATTTCTTTTCATAGGATTTTTTCCTCCTCTTTCATAATATTTTAACCATAAACTCCTTTTTAGAGTTACAAATTATTTTATGAAAGAGAATTCCTTGAAATCCAGAGCCCCCTGCCCCTCATAAGTAAAGTACAAAGGATGTTTTCCCGGAGTTATATCCAGTCCGGCAGAAAAATCTTTCCATTCTGCAGATGGCTCAAGTGGAATTTCTGAAACCACGTTACCACTTCGTTCATCGCGGACTACAAATTTTCCGTTACAATTACCGCGCACCTTTACGCTGATTCCGGCTGCTTGAGAAAACATAAAATAACGGTAACCTGCAGTTGCCCCGTCCCGCATATTGTTTATGTACTGATCCGGATTATTTTCCCTGTCTTCGCCTTCCTGAGTAAAGGCCGGGTGTTTTTCATCCTGCTGGTCAGGCTGACTTTCTGTTGTTCCATTTTTACTGTAAAGATGGCAGGCAATGCGTGCTTCGTAAGAACCGCTGTCTTTAAGAGGACCTCCGTTTAAGCCGCAGGAAGTTACTTCTGCCTGATAAAACTTTTCTCCGTCGAAACGGATTTCTTCAGCACAGGCCTGACGGCTGAAAAAGTGACGGTTGGTCTGACGGTGATAGAACACAAACCATTTGCCGTTCACAAATGCCACGCTTCCATGAGTGTTGCCACGGTAATTCAAAGCCTCTGTATTTCCGTTTGCACCGATATCTGAGTTGCTTACAAGAACACCGCCGTAACGGTAAGTTCCCAAAGGAGAATCTGCAACCGCCCAGCAAAGTTCATGCATCCATGTGGAACTGTAAATGAAATAATATTTTCCGTTGATTTTACGTACGGAACTAGCTTCAAAAAAAGGATGGTCAGCATATTCTGTTCCGGGAGCGACAGTAATGATCGGGAGGTTTTCTTCCGGTGCCGATTTCAATGTTAGCATATCCCGCTCCAGTTCCATTTTCTGACTGTTCTTGTCTGCATTTGGAAGATGCGCATAACGAGGACTGTTTCCGGAAAAAAGATAGATTCGTTCATCATCGTCAATAAAAATGCCCGGATCAAACTGACGGGTATCTTCACCGGTTCCAAGAATGCGGCCGTCGGGCCATCTTATAAACCCCAGGAACTGAAACTGACCTGCAGGTTCATCACAGACTGCCACTCCTATCTCCTTTAAGACATCAAGACAGTAATAAAGGTAATATTTTCCGTCCAGACCCTGGCATACATCAGGTGCCCATAAAGCATGAGCGCCGTCGGCATTGCGTGGGTCCTGTGTTTTCTTATAGATTACGCCTTCGTATCTCCAGTCAGAAAGATCAGTTTCCTGACATGACCAGCACACGTAATCATTCTGACAGTAAACATCCCCGTTGAATTTATCGTGACTGCCGTAAATATAAAGGCGCCCGTTAAAAACTCTTGGCTCGCCGTCCGGAATATATTCATAACTTGGAAGATAAGGATTAAATACTTGTTTTTTCATAAATTGCCTCTGCTATTATTTTACACGAAGTTTTGCTATTCGGATAAATTACTAACAAAGGATTATCAGTTTTTCCGGCATAAAAAAAACCACTGTTTCAGAAGATTTCTTCAAAAACAGTGGTTTTAGTGGCACGCTTACGCGTGCTTACCAAGTTTGCTTTCGCAAACTAGCTTCGTAACATCTTTATGCCTGAAGAGCAGTAACTGCTACAGTTGCAACGATGTCGTCTACGTTACATCCGCGTGAAAGGTCGTTCAGTGGTTTTGCAAAGCCCTGGCATACAGGACCGATTGCCATCCATCCGCCCATGCGCTGACAGATTTTGTAACCGATGTTACCGGCGTTGATGTTAGGGAAAATGAATGTGTTTGCGTGACCTGCAACTTTTGAACCTGGAGCTTTGAGTTCACCAACTTCCGGTGCAACTGCTGCGTCGAACTGGAATTCTCCGTCCAGAGCTAAATCCGGAGCGGCTGCTTTTGCAAGTTCTGTAGCCTTCTGAACTTTAGAAACTGTGTCGTAGAATTTTGCATCGTTTCCTGAGCCCTTTGTAGAGAATGAAAGCATTGCAACACGTGGTTCAATACCTGCAATTTTCTTTGCTGTGTCAGCAGATGCAATTGCGATATCAGAAAGTTCTTCTGCTGTTGGTTCAATGTTGATTGCACAGTCACCGAATACTGCAACTCCTTCTGGAACATATTTGTTACCGCATTCCGGAGCAACCATAATGAAACATGATGAAACTGTCTTGAATCCAGGAGCTGTTTTGATAACCTGAAGACCTGGGCGCAGTGTATTTGCTGTTGAGTGACATGCACCTGAAACGAATCCGTCTGCATCTCCAGCTTTAAGAATAAGAGCACCGTACATTGTGTGATCTTTAAGGATAGCAGCCTTTGCAGCGGCTACATCAGCATATTCAGGAAGTCCTGTTTTCTTGTTGATTTTTCCTTCGCGTGCTTTGAAAAGAAGTTCAGCATATTTATCAGCATTAGCATCTTTTGCAGGGTCAATTACGGTAACACCAGAAAGGTCTGCGTCTGATCCGCTTGCTTTAATATCGTCGTCTGAACCAATAAGAATGATTTTGGCGATTCCGTCTTTTACAATTTTTGAAGCTGCTTCAACAACACGTTTGTCTTCACCTTCGCAAAGAACGATTGTTTTGTTTGCAGCTTTTGCTTTGTTCAATAATTCATCAACAAATGCCATGATTTCTTCCTTAAAATAATGAAATATTATGTGGATAGAATACTCCCAAATCGGGGATTTTTCAATAATATCAGTTCCATATATATTTCAGTTCAATTTTCCCCGTAGTCATGGTATAATCAGTACATCATGAAAAAGATCCTCACTGCATCTACTAATAGAGAAGTCATTGAAACCGTAAAAAGAGCATGCAACAAGTTTGCAGCCTATTTTGAAGCCGTTGTTTTTGGTGATACAGAACCGGTAATCAGCTTCATTAACTATGAAATTCCTGAAATCAAGGTTCTGGACTATACATCCCAGGCAATTGACTGTGAAAAAATCCTTGAAGCCATTAAAAGTGATGCCTGGCTTCATTACGGTGGAATCATTGCAGTATGTGAAACAGCCCGTCAGGTTGAACAGCTGGAAGAACTGAAAGACAACAACATGGTTGCCATTCTGACTGTAAAAAACTTCAAGCTTCAGTTCCAGCGTGTTCTTAGAATTCTCTGGCAGAACCAGCAGTTCCTTTTTAACCGCGGAATGCAGGACATCATCGGAGGACAGGAAACAGGAAACTTTATCTGCGGAAACGATCCTATGGACATCCGCTTCTACACAAACTTCCTGGTAAGTTACCTTTACAATACAAACCGTATTTCCGGTGATGACCGCTATAAGCTTCAGATGACTCTTATGGAATTCCTTACAAATGCCCTGGAACACGGAAACCTTGGAATTACTTACGAAGACAAAACAAAATGGCTTATGGAAGGCAAAGACATGATCCAGCTCCTGGAAGAACGGAACAAAGATCCTCTCTATGCCGACAAAAAGATTCATATTTCATACAAAATCGGGAAAATGAAGTCTACATTCGTAATCCGGGATGACGGTGAAGGCTTTGACTGGAGAAAATACCTTCAGAACAACGTAAGTGAAGAACTTCATGGCCGCGGCATTGCTCTGAGCCGTGAACTTGCCAAACGCATTTCCTACAACGAAAAAGGAAATGAAGTTTCCTTCGAAATCCCTAACATCCAGAACGTAGTAAACTCTATTCCTGGAATCATGGAACCTTTCGCAACAATCGAATACAAAGATAAAGACATCATCTGCCGCGAAAATGAAGTTTCAAACGACCTGTTCTTCATTGTTTCAGGCCGCTTTGCAGTTTATGTAGCAAAAAAACTGGCTACTGTACTTACTCCGAATGATATGTTCATCGGCGAAATGGCTTTCCTTCTGAACGACCGCCGTACAGCAACAATTCTTGCTGTCGGAGACTGCCGCCTTATCAAGATTCCAAAGACTGCATTCCTTACACTTATCCGCAAGAACCCGCATTACGGTATCTTCCTGAGTAAAATGCTTGCACAGCGCCTTCAGCGCCAGGCAAAGGCAAATGCCATTCTTCAGGAAAAACTTGGGGAAATTGAGTCTTAGGTACTGAAAAAAATGAACAGAAAATACTTTCTCAAAGCAGTACAACTTACACTGCCTGTATTCTTCGGATACATTGCATTAGGAATTGGATTCGGACTTGTCCTCACAGAAAAAGGTTACCCCTGGTGGCTTTCTCCACTTATGGGACTTACAATTTTTGCCGGGGCCGGCCAGTTCATTGCAGTTGGACTTTTTGCCGCAGGCACACCTCTTTCCATGATTCTGGTAACCGAAGCTCTGGTAAACATACGTCATATCGTTTACGGACTTTCTGTAATCTCAAAGTTCAAGGAATGCGGAAAGTGGAAATACTACCTGATTTTCGGACTTACAGACGAAACCTATTCCCTTCTGACTACATCTGATGTGCCGGAAGGTGCAGATAAGGGAAAGTTTTACTTTACGATTACGGCACTGGACCAGTTTTACTGGGTTTTAGGAAGCCTTATTGGAGCAGTTGCCGGATCCCTTATTCCGTTCAACTTTGAAGGTGTAGATTTTTCCCTCACCGCCCTTTTCGTGGTTCTGCTTATCGACCAGATTGAAAAAACACGGGATTTTCTTCCTCCACTCGCGGGGCTCTTTACAACACTTGGAGCAGTTCTTCTTTACAGATTCGGAATTCTCCCGGGCTCAAACAATATTCTTCTGATTGCACTTTCAGCCGGAATCGGAGTGATTCTTTTATTCCGTTACAGAAAAGGAAACAGTAAGGAGGTGTCAGAATGATTCAGGGCCAGTATACGATTCCAATGGCAATCTTTGCCACTATTCTGATTATGCTCATTGTGATTCTTGAACGGGCTTTTCCTTTCATTCTGTTCTCAAAGAAAGAGCCTCCGGCAATTATACGTTTTGTAGAAAAATACATTCCGCCAATGGTTATGGCAGCCCTGGTTGTTTACTGCCTGAAAGACCTGCAGTTCACAGAACCTGTTCTTGTTGTACCAACCGTTGCAGGAATTGCAGTTACCGCAGTTTCATTTTTATGGAAACACAATTCCCTGATTTCAATTTTTGGCGGAACTATAGTTTATATGGTGCTCATGCGCATCATGTAATTTTTCTGCAGTATACTTCCACAGTATCACCAAGATTCTTTTTCTGACTTTTTTTCATCACTTTGGCCCAGAGTTCAGAGCCTGGTTCAGCACCGGCTTCTTTTATTTCCGGGAAACGTTCAGGATGATGACCTGTAGAAACAGTCTTTACAACCTTGAAGCCGAATGATTTAAGAATGCGGTCTGCTCTGGAAGGTTCCCAAACCGAATAATGATCTGTAGGACTGATAGAATAAAAATGATCTTTATCGGTAGAAGCAGAAACGCCTTCTCCGCTTGGAGTTGAAAAAGCAAAAAGGCCGCCTTTTCTGACAAGAGATGATACCTTTTCAAGAACCGCTTTCAGATCCTGGAAATGTTCAATTACATACCACATGGTAATGGCATCAAAAGAAGGAATCCCGAATTCTTTTTCAGTATCAATTTCCGGGAAAGCTGAAACGCAGGCACTGAAGCCGAGTTCCTTTTTTACGCTTTCAACCGCATCATCACAGATATCTGTTCCGTAAGCTTTCCATCCGTTTTCTGAAGCAGCTTTCAGAAAAGGTCCGTAAGCACATCCAACATCAAGAACCGAAAAATCTTTTTCGGGAGGCAGAATGGAATTCATCACAGAAACACGCTTTACACAGGAAGCCTTGATATTTTCAAAATCTTCCTTGTAAGTTTTGCCGTACTGATTTTTATAGCTTTCGAAAAAGTATTCTTTTTCGTATTTTGTTTCAGGAACACATGAGAATGAAATGTAAACCATGCCGCAGGAAGGACAGCGCCTGTATGTTCGGGTTTCATTTCTTGAAATGATTTTTCCGCTTTTCTCATTTTCAAGTTTTCCGCACACCGGACAGCTGAAAGTTTTTCCAGTTGAAAGATTTTTCACAAAATCTGAAAGACTTATATTTTCTTTCTCTTGAGACGGTGCATTCTGAACAAAGAAATCCCGGTTGTAGATTTTTCCGGAAGAAATCATCTCTGAAACAAAACTTTCTGTAAGCCCTTTTACATTGCAGTTTGCAAATCCGTATTTTTCAGAAAGCTTCTTATGAAGTCCGGTTGTAGGAAGAAGAATTACTCCGCTTCCGGCCGAAAGAGTTTCAAAAGCTGTAAGGCCATAATGGGTAAAAACCAGATCGTATTCTGCAAGGTGGTTCTTTAAGTCTGGCACGGGATTCTTTCTGGTTACTGAAACAATTTCTGCATCAGTAAAGATTTCCCGGCATTTTTTTGAAACCGGTTCTGTAAGTCCTGCAGGATCTTCACCTCCGAAACAGACCAGAACTTTCTTTACTTCCCTGGCACTTTGTACAGGCTTTTTACCGGAATTTTCAGGAAGATCCAGAAAACGGATATTCCTGAAATTAGGCTTATATGTATTTTTGTATGACGGAATTATATCAAGAACATAATCTGCCTTGTCTTTGTAAGAAGAACCATCATCAATACATACAAGGGTTGAGGCAGAATAGAACTCAGCTTCCCGTTTTTTCATGGAAAATGTATCTACAATGTATGTACAATTGAAGGCTTTTTCAGGGAGTCTTGTAATTACCTGATTTGGATTTAGGCCATTTGTTATACTTTTCTGCACAATTCCACGGACTGTATGATAAAAGTCACACCCGGCTTCATCATTTCCAGTGTATTCCGGAACGTAAAGAAATGCCCCTGTTTCAGAAGCTGTTTTCAAGCAGCGTACAAGATGGCCGGTTCCCCGTCCGCATTTTACGGAAGGAACAAGAATGACAGGTTTTTGTACTTCCGGCTTTTCAGAAATCAGTCTGATTTCTTCTGTTGTCAGAGGTTCCGTTATTTCACTTTTTCCTGAATATGCTTTATAGAAATTCAGGACAGAAACTGCACGAAGGAAATCACCGTAAGTATCTACAGTTGTGCGTAAGGCTGGAGCAAAATATTTTTCAGGAGCTTTTTTGAAACAGCACTTAAAGTTTTCCTGGTGGCGGTAAAAAGCAGGACCGGCATGTTCATGGTCATAAGGATCCTGCGTCAATGCAGCAGCTTTAAGGAGAAGATTTCCGTCAAAGATTTCTACTCCGCATCCATGAGGAAGGCCTGAATATGTAAGATATGCACATTGGTTTTCAGTTCCGCGCAGTTTATCAAATTCATCTGCGCTTTCTGCAGCGGCTTCGTAAAAAAGAAACGGATTGTCGCCTGTTGCCCGAACAACAGTATCAATATTGTATTTCCTTACAACCATGCAGAATCTTTCAAGAACATCTTCAAGAGGACCTGCAAAACATTCGAATCCGTTTTCTTCACATACGTTCTTCAGACTTTTTTCTGAATCGTAATCTGTTGCAACAATATAAAAGTCGGCAGGAACTTTCTTCATGGCTCTTAAAGTCCAGCTGATAAGAGGTTTTCCGCCAAGGTCATACAGAGCCTTGTTTGGAAGTCTTGTTGAAGAAAGTCTGCACTGAACTATAACTGCTCTTTTCATATTCCCACCACTCAAAGCGATTTTATTTCCAGTTTTCAATAAGATTCGGAAGGTCTGTCTGGAAACGGTATTTGTTTGCAGAAATCCAGTTTCTTGCATCTATGAACTGACGGCGTGCTTCAAGAATTCCGCAGCCTGAATGGCGGAAGAAGCGCCAGAAAGACATTTTCTTTACTGATGCATGGTCGCCTTTATATTTCGGAAGCTGAGTTTTCAGATAGACCCTGAGTGAATCGAGGTTTGCGGTTTTGTCTTCTACAGGAGCTTCTTCCACAGAATATGAAAGCTGCAGAGCTGTAGTGATTTTGATCTCTTCCCCCCAAAGCCAGGCTCTGAGTCCGAAGTCCAGAAGCTGCCAGTATGGAGAAGTAATGGTGTAATCAAAACCTCCGAGCTGAATGAACTTTTCGCGGTTATAAAGTCCTATGAAGTCAAACGGATAGACTGTATTGATTTCGTCTTTTACATAGGTTGACGATTCAAGAACAAAGTGCCCCTTTTCTGCTGAAGGTGATTTCTGAACAGGAAGTGAACCTTTTTTGTAATCCACTATACGCGGAGCAACACAAAGCAGATTGTTCTTTGTAAGGGCTTCAGCCAGATGTGGAAGAACAACGCCCTGAGGAATATAAAGATTGTCTTTCAGAACAAGAACATATTCGCTTGTTACTTCAGACATGGCGATATTTATCATTTCTCCGTCAGAAACATTTTCATGCGGAATGATGAATTTTATTGCCGGATATCTTCTGGATATTTCTTCAATGTTGTAGTTACCTGTATCAGGTTCAATCGAAACGATTGACTGGAAGCGGCACTTCATCAATTCTTCGAAAATCTTAAGCTTGAACTGGCTGCCGATTTTGTTCAGAAGAACTACCGAAATATTCATTGTATCCTCTGTGGTCTGTTCCGAACCTCCAAGGACAGTTCTTGAAATCTGATGTTCATTAAAAGTTAAAGGTATAGTATTCATCGCACTTCCCGCATTTTTCACAATACTTTTTGCTGATATGGTTTTTCAATTCTTCATCGTCTTTCCAGATTTCTGAAAGCGGTGTTTCAAAAACGTTCCCTACTTTCTTTCCGTAAACTGAATGACAGAAGGTAACGTCTCCGTTTGAAAGAATGTTCACATCCCGGCGAAGATGCCAGCAGACGTTTCTTTCTACAGGCGAAAGATCTGCAGGTTTCCTTTCCGTGAGAGTTCCACAGAAACTGTTATATTTCTGGATTATAAGATTTCCTTTTGAAGGATTTGATTTTTCGTTCCAGTAACGGTAGAAAGTTTCAAGTTCACTTTCGTTTTCGTTCAGACGAACAAACTGTGGGTAACAAGAGCCCGGGAAAAGATCCGAAAGAAGAGCCACATTTCCAAGAGCTTTTTCAAAATCTGATTCCGGTCTTTTTCTGATTTCGGCATACTTTCCGGCACTTGCAGCATCAAGGCTCACTGCAATCATTATTTTTTCAAAGCCGTTTGTTCGAGGAAGAGCCTTATCTGTTACTGCTTTCAATTCTCCGGCAGTTTCTTCACCCATAAAATCAGTTTCAACAAAAACAGAAAGCCCTGTGTAAGAAAGGATTTTTCCGCATATTTTTACAAAATCAGGATGCTTTACCGGGTCCCCGAAATAAGAAAGGGAAACTACAGCGTTTTCAGAAAGTTCTGCAATCTGATCAATAAGCGCAAAGAGTTTTTCTGTATCCATATCAGGGCCGCAATTCAAAGGTGAATCTTCAGGAATATAGTCAGGCTTTGAATCAGATAAAGGTGAAAGCTGGATGTTGTAAAAGCCCGGAACGGTTTTCAGAATATCCTTGTTTTCGGAAGCACGCTTACAGAGAGTTTCAACATCTGTTTCCGAAATTTTTTCTTTTTCTGTTTCAGAAAGACTTTCATAAAGAGCCTTGCACTGAAGGAAGTTTTCTTTTTTTCCTGCATCAAAACTGTAGCGGAGAAGCCGGTAATCCTCATCTGCAAGGACTGTTTCAATTTCAAAAGCATTGATATCAGTCTTCATGAAGTCAAAAATGCAGGTACGTGTTACCGGTTTTTCACAAGCTTCTTTCTGACTGGTTTCTGAAAGCTGCTTGAGAATACGGAGAGTTCCTCCGTCAATTACTTCTGGTGAAAAACCGTATGGATAACCGTCTGCAAAAGTATATTCAGCAAGGAATTCACTGTGAGTTCCAAGAATTTCTTCAGTAAGAGGTCTGTTCAGAAAAGGACAGTCTGCAAAAGAAAAAACTGCAGAATCTGCTCCCGCTTCGGAAGTAACGCGGGCCATTTCCCCAAGAAGTATGGCTGTATTCCATTCCGGAAAAGCAACTACTTTTCCGGCGTTTCCCAGGAGTTTTTCGGCTTTTTCCCTGTTTTCAGAACCGGTAAAAACAAAAATGCCTTCACTTTTGTTGTTTCCAGCCCATTCCAGAGCCTTTTCAAATGCTGATTTTCCGCCAAAGGCCGGCTCAAACATATACTTAGAGTTATTTTCTGCAAATAAAATAGTTACGGTTTTCATCAATTATCTATCGGCATAAAAAATAACGTGATTAAGGCATTTTTAAGGATTTATCCGTAAGTAAAACGTTTTACGATTTTCATGCCATCGTTTATAATATTTACAAAAGTTTCCCTTTTGGGTGTAAAATTAAGTATTGGATTTTCTGAAAAAAGTATTTATATAGAGGATTTTATGACTACAGAAGAAATCAAAGCTGAAATTGAAAGCTGCCAGGCAAGCCTTGGCATTGAATTCGGTTCTACACGTATTAAGGCCGTTCTTATCAACTCAAAATTCGAACCTGTTGCAGGCGGAAGTTTTGAATGGGAAAACCAGCTTGTAGACGGAGTTTGGACTTACGACCTGGATCTGATCCACAAAGGACTTCAGACCTGTTACAGAGACCTTAAAAAAGACGTAAAGGAAAAATACGGCGTTACACTAAAAAGCTTCAAGGCATTCGGTGTTTCAGCAATGATGCACGGCTACCTTGCCTTCGACAAAGATGACAATCTTCTGGTTCCATTCCGCACATGGCGCAACACAATTACAGGCCAGGCTTCGGCTGAACTTTCTGAAAAGTTCAACTTCCCTGTTCCTGAACGCTGGAGCATTTCTCACCTGTATCAGGCAATTCTGAACAAAGAATCTCATGTTTCTTCTATTAAAAATGTATATACACTGGCCGGATACATCCACTACATGCTTACAGGCGAAAAAGTTCTTGGTGTAGGCGACGCTTCCGGTATGTTCCCGATCGACAGAAACACAGGAAACTATAAAGCTGAATACGCTGCCACTTTCAAAGAAATGACAGGATTTGATGTAAATGAAGTATTCCCAAAAGTACTTCCAGCAGGTGCAAAAGCCGGAAACCTTACAGAAAAAGGTGCTGCATTCCTGGACCTAGCGGGAGACCTGGTTCCTGGAGTTCCAATGTGTCCGCCGGAAGGAGATGCAGG
>JAZLIM010000075.1:0-3657 GCA_045617385.1 Treponema sp. | reverse complement strand
AGAACCTTATCAACACAAGTCTTATTACAGCAACAGGAAAAACAATTGCAGAAAATATTGCAGGTGTTAAGAACCGCAATCCTGAAATCCTCCGTCCTATTGAAAATCCATTCAGCGATAACGGTGGTATTGCAATCCTGTTCGGAAACCTTGCACCAAACGGTACAGTTGTAAAACGCTCTGCATGTGCAAAAGAACTTATGCTCCACACAGGTCCAGCCCGCGTATTCAACGATGAATCTGAAGCAATGGATGCTGTTCAGAAAGCACAGATCAAAGCTGGTGACGTTGTAGTTATCCGTTACGAAGGTCCTAAGGGAGGCCCAGGTATGCGCGAAATGCTGGCAGTTACAGCAGCTCTTGCAGGACAGGGACTCGATAAACAGGTTGCACTTATTACAGACGGACGTTTCTCTGGTGCAACTCGCGGTGCTTCTCTCGGTCACTGTTCACCGGAAGCTGCAGTTGGCGGTCCAATCGCTCTGGTTGAAGAAGGAGATATGATTACTCTGGACATCAACAACTACAAAATCCACCTTGAAGTAAGCGATGAAGTTCTTGCAGAACGCAAAGCAAAATGGGTATGCCCTGAACCAAAAGTAAAGACTGGTTACCTTGCAAGATATGCTAAACTTGTTTCAAGTGCAGACAAAGGGGCTATTCTCGAATAGATTCAGAAAACACGGCTTTTGCCGTGCGACGAGTTATCAAATGGTCCCTGAGCCTGTCGAAAGGCCCATTTGGTTGAGCCTGCGGTCCCTGAGCCTGTCGAAGGGCCGCAGGGTCGAAACCGTCTTTAAAATAAAAAAAAGCGTTCTGCCTGAGTGAGAAATCACTGCGACAGAACGCTTTTTGTGTTTAACAGAAGCTTTTTCTATTTGAACCTGTAAAGAGCGCCCAGTTTGAAGGCAAGATTCTGTACCGCATCATCCTGCTCTGGTGAAATGGAATATGCTATAGTCAGGGCAAACTCAAGTCTGTTGTCCAGAATCTTTTCGTTTGAATAGCGGAGCCCAAGCCCCAAAGTGTAAAGCTGGTCAACGTATGCGCTTTTGAGAGCCTTAGGTTCGGTTGATTCCTGCGGCAGATTGATTACCATCCCGATTCCGAACTGAGGTACGACTGAAAGACCTGTTTCAGCAACAGGAATCAGCGTCAGGGCGGTGGCTGCAATCTGAAGATCCATGACGCCCGAAAGGTCATCGGATTTTGGCAGATGGTAGTTGAATGTGATTCCCGCATTTACCGCAAAGTTTCGGAAAAGCATTCCGGCAAACGGAAGATGCTGTAAAAGTGGAACAGGAATTCCAAGTTCATAGTCGATTTCTCCACCAAAACCTGCGCCTGCAAAGTCTGCCAGAGAGCCAAGCGGAAGTGCTACGGCAAAGTTTCCTCCAATCTTCATGGAAAGGCCTTCTGTGCTTTCCGTATCCTGGATTTCAAAAGACTCCGGTTCCTGGTAAACGATTTCTTCCTGAGGAAGTACGTAATTTTCGTCATTTGCTTCTTCTGCTTCCTGTGCCAGGGCAGGGAAGAAGAGAAGTGTAGAAGTGATAAGTGCAAGTAAAAGTTTTTTCATAAAGCTCTCCTTCTAGTAAGATGTTTCCAGTGAAACTGACTGGTAGTTTGCTTTCTGTGTTCCGTAGTCTGTCTTGTATGGACGGAATTCTACGATGTAGGATTGAGGGTCCTGTGACTTTCCAAAATAATCTCGGTCAGGACAGTCATTCCACTGAGTTCCTGTCTTAAATTGCATACAGGTTTCACCAAAATCGTTCCCCTTTTCATCTTTGTAGGTCCAATTGTTAGGTTCATTTTGTTCCCAGGCTACAAAAAATGTAGTTCCTGTCTTAGGGTTTTTCGGGGATGATCCATTGGAATCAGATCCATTCCAATATTTTTCTCCGGCTTCGGGTCCACATGTCCAGTAGAAGTCATCATAATCGTCGTAGTGATAAACTGTTGCTGATTTGGACGTGAGAAAACCTTTTTCGGTTATTTTACTGTTAGATTTAGGTTGAGCGGTTTTAATATCCCAACCTCCAATGTTATGTCGTGAACCACCAGTCCATGCTTGAGTTGCTTGTAATTGGTCTTTTATGTAGGTGTTTTCAACTTCTGAAGTGATGGTAATAAGGTAACCGTTCATTCCATTAAAGATTTTGTCTTTTGCTTTGTTATATGCGTCTGTCCATGAAATTTTTTCATTTACATTCAGATAGAAACTTCCATCGTAATACAAGAACTTAGTTCCTCCACTGGAAGATAAGAAACTTTTAATATCAGAGTAAGGAACTGTTTCAAGGTTGATTGAGATTTTTATTGGTTCATCTTCACTGGCTTTTTTGAAAACAACCTGTTTCAGGAATTCTGTTGCACGGGCCGCAGAAATCTGATCATCCTCGCTGAACATATGAAGATAAATATAGTCCACATTATCATGAAGAGTTGTTTCATAATCTGTTCTTGTCTGTCCAAGGTTGATTGTAGGAAGTTCTTCCCCGGTTTCTTTCTTCATTACTGTAGATACAAGATTAAAAGTGCCGTTACTTACTGCAATACTGAATACGGAACATGGAATTGAGATTGTTGTTGTATCACCAAGCGTAAAGTCTTTCTTTGAAAAACCTGTGTCTGATGATTCATCTTCAAGCCAGATTACGCCGCCTTCGCTGTTTATACCTGGAGTAACTTCTGATGGCGGAAGTGCAATTGGGTTAGGGTTTGCAAGGTAAATTACTTTAGATGTGTCCTGATTCATGATACTAAGGAGAAGATTATCATTGTCTTCTTTGTAAATACACTTGAATTTTGCAAGCTGCGCATAAGACGGGTCTGTAATGTAGGCAACCTTATAGTAACCATGGTTTGCTTCATATTTGTGTGATGAAACAAGAGTGATGCTGTAGTCTCCGCTCATCCGGCCTGTAACGTTAACACATTCATTTGTAAGGCTTTCAAGAATAATACCTGTTTTGTCGTTTCCAATCTGGGTTGAGTCTCCTCTGATATTTACAGTCGAAGTATTAAGTTTGTCTTTACCCAAACCTTCAAGGCCGGCAAGTTTTCCCCCAAGAACGGTAAATTTGAAGTCAGAAGCAGGCTGGTCTCCGTTTTTTGATCCCGCCATTAACTTAAAGTCTGTAAAATCTTGATTTGCATCAACCAGTTTGTCATCTCCGTTTACTACACCGTCACTGTTGTAGTCATAATAAACAACAGTTTTTCTTGTAGAAGGATTATCATTATACCATTTAATGATAAGTGAATATCCGCATGCAAAAATCTTTCCCTTTATATCAGGGAATTCTTCTCGTTCTTCTGGTGTGATTGTGTCTGAAGTGTTTCCTTCAATATTTACACCTGATTTCCACAACGCTGTAAGTGTCAGGTTTTCAGCCTGACCTTCTTTAAGGGCAGCGAATTTTGTACCGTCAGTATTTTTCCATCCGTCAAAGTCTTTTCCGTTTTGTGTAAGATTTCCGTATTTCGGAAGGATAACTGTTGTGTAATTTTCAACGGTGTATTTTGATGGAGCTGTGTAGTCAGAAGTCCATGATCCGCCGGCAAGGTCATAAGAAATTGTGTATTCAATTAAGCTTGTTCCACCGGTAGTTATTTCTGTTTCTGCTGATTCAGAATCCAGTTTTATCTGTA
>JAZLIM010000074.1:0-12785 GCA_045617385.1 Treponema sp. | reverse complement strand
AGGTCTTTTGTAGGCATTGAAACACCAACTTTAGTTCCCTTCTTTTTAGCTGCGAATGCTGGCATAATCATAAGTGCTGCCAGTAATACGAACAAAATTTTTTTCATAAGATATCCTCCTAATTGATAATCTTAATTTTTTACTGACTACAGTATAGGTCACCAAAAGGGAAGAAATTCGGGCATTTTCTTGAAAATTTTGCTACTTTCTTGAAATTTTTTGGGTTTTAACGGGAAAAATCTGGTATTTTATCTAGAAAAATTTGAGGTCAAAAATTTACTAGTTCGTTTTGTAGACTTCGCCGTATGTGTGGAAACCGGAGTTGATGATTACGGAATCAATGTTGGTCTTGTCTACAAATACAGGTTCCAGCATTACGTAAGGAATTTTGCCGTATCCGTTGTCGATTGTGTGGCTTTCCGGAATCATATCCGAAATTTTTTCACCTCTGGCAATGCGAACTGCATATTCTGCAGTGGTTTCTGCCAGTTTTCCGATAGGTTTGTAAACGGTAAAGTCCTGGAGTCCGCGCACAATGTTCTGGCAGGCGGCAATATCTGCATCCTGGCCGCAGATCGGGATGTGCTTGTTCGGGTAATAAGTCTGCAGAACCGAAATAACGCTGTCGGCAACGGCATCGTTTCCGCAGATGATGGCTTCCGGAATCTTTCCGCTGGTAATCAGGTCGATGGTGTGCTGGCGGGAAAGGTCGTAGTTCCAGCCCTGTGTGTAGAACATGTCCGAAATGGTGATTCCAAAACCTCTTGTGGCTTTCAGAAGCCCCTGCTGGATCATGTACATGTTGTTGTCTTCTTCAGAGCCCAGAATAAGAGACCAGTTTGAGCCCGGTGTAATTTTCCGCATGTGCTGGCCCATAAGCACACCTACGCTTTCGCTGTTGATTGTCATGTAAAGGCTGACGTTTGAGTCCAGAATCAGACGGTCGTAGGAAATAACCGGAATGTTCTTTGCCGAGATTTTTTCAATTACTTCAGTCAGAGCTTTTGCGTCTTTTGGAACTACAACAATAACGTTTACGTTGCGGGAAGCAAGATACATGAGCTGGCGTTTCTGTTCTTCCACGGAGTTACCCGCGTTCTGAACGATTACATCAGCGCCCTGGCTTTTTACGGAACTCATAAAGATATCAAGGTCGCGCTGCCAGCGTTCAATGGCCAGTGTGTCTATGGAAAAACCGATAACCGGTTTGGCGTTGGTGGCCCCCGGAATCTGCTTGCTGCTTTCTGATTTGTTTTTTGTGCAGCCTGAAAGCAGAATCAATGCTGCCAGGAGAATTGCCGTAATACAAACTTTTTTCATGATGCTCTCCGTTTACTGCCGCTGTGCAGTATTCTGCCTGAAGTCTGTAGGCGAAACGCCGAACCGGTTCTTGAAAAGCTTTGAGAAGTAGTTCTGGTCGTTGTAGCCGCAGCTGGCAGTTATTTCTTTTACAGAAAGGTCAGTTTCCTGAAGAAGCTGCTTTGCTTTGTCCAGGCGCTGTTCTGTAAGATAGTTTATGAATGTTTCGCTGGTTTCTTCCCTGAAAAGTTTGCTCAAGTAAAAATGGCTTACGCCAACAGATTCAGCAACATCTTCCAGAGAAAAATTTTCACTCAGGTGGAGGTTGATGTAAGTCTTAACCTTGGAAATGATCGGATTATCGGCGGCTTTGTTGCTCAGGGAAACAGCGTTTACCGCTTCCGAAAGTCTCTGCTGAATAAACGAAGAGGTTTCAGAAATGCTTTCTGCTTTTGAGATTACCGCAAAGGCAGAATCGAAAAGCGAGGTGTCAAAATTCTGGCAGATGGACTGAACTGTAGACTTTGTGTTTACCAGAAGCTCGATGAGAGAAAACTTCCAGGTGTCCGAAGAAACACCGGCTTCTTCAAGGCTCTGCAGGTAAAGTCCGGAAAGGAACTGAACTCCTTCAATATCACCGTTTTTCAGGCGTTTGAAAATACGCTCAAGAATGCTTTTGCTGTTATCAATATTGCTAACCGGAGAAACAATGTCTTCAAAAAATATCAGCGAATTGCCTTCAGAAGAATTGTTTAATGCAGTAACCGCCTGGTTATAGTGATCCTTGAACTGGATTTCCTTTGTACAGACAGAAGAAACTCCGGTGCGGATATTGCGGCTGATTTTCATTGTAAAAAGGGTGTGAATCTTTTTAAGGGTTTCGCGCACTTTTTCGGGGAAGAAACCTTCGTTCTCAAAAGCAATAAGGAGCATGGCACGGTTACTCATGAATGAGCCCATGATGCATTCCTGATTTTCAGCCACAATCTGCCGTATCTGGGTAAACATGTCGCGGCGGCTGAGGGGAGTCTGTTCGGTGAATTCCAAAGCTGTGAATACGTAGTGCTTGTTCAGAAGGTTGAAGTATTCCAGGTAAGGAGTAAGGTCTTCGTTTTCGGTACAGAAGGCACATGAAAAGAAGAAGTCGCTTTCAACCATAGGCGAAACAGTTTCCAGCTTTTTCCGGATTTCTTCGGAATTGAGGCCGGATCCTTTTGTTGCATCTACCTGGTTCATGGCGCTGCGTGCAGTCTGGATGATTGTATTGCGGTTTACCGGTTTTGTGATGTAACGGAAAGCTCCAAGGTTCAGGGCTTCCTGGGCGTACTGGAAGGTATCAAAAGCTGAAAGAACAATGATTACAATATTCGGCTTCATCTGTGTAATCAGGCTTATGGTTTCAAGGCCGGTCATTCCGGGCATGTTGATATCCATAAAGATGATGTCGATGTCGTTCTGTTTTACAATGTTCAGAGCTTCAAAACCTGAAAGGGCAGTAAAGAGATTTACCTGACTCTGAAAATTTTTTTCGAAAATGAATTTTATGGAGTCGATAGCAATCTGTTCGTCATCGCAGGCCAGTACGTTATACATTTTTTGGAATCCTTACCAGGAATTTTGTTCCGTTTCCTGATTCGTTCTTCATAATATCAAAAACATCGTCACGCTGAAAATACAGCCTGAGACGGGAATATACGTTTATAAGCCCGATACCGTTGTTTTTTTCGCCGTTTTCCGGTTTTTGAACACTCATTGTGTCGGTAAAACGGCTGTTCAGGATTTCTTCGCGGGTATTATCGGCCATTCCGCTTCCGTTATCACTAACGGAAATCAGGATATATGCAGGGTTTTCTCCAACCGTAAGAACAACCTTTCCGTTCTCTTCCGTGTTCAGAAGGCCATGCTTGATGCAGTTTTCAACCAGAGGCTGAAGAGTCATAACCGGGAGAATCTGTGAGAAAGTCTTGTCCGGAATGTTCTTTTCGAACTGAAGTCTCTGACCGAACCGAACTTTCATGATGTAAACGTAGTTGTCAATCATGCCCAGCTCTTCGCTGATTGTGGCGGTCATTTTCTGCTGGCGCAGGTTGTAACGGAAAAAGTCCGAAGTCTGTTCAATGAAACTGCAGGTTTTGTCGGCACCTTCCATCATGGCAAGCTGGGCGCCGGTGTTCAGTGTGTTGAACAGGAAGTGAGGATTGATCTGACTCTGGAAGGCACGGAGCTGGGCGTCGGCATACAGAGCCTGCATTTCGATTTCCTTTGCGCGCAGTTCGTTTTCGGTACGGGCCTTTTCCCAGATTGTGTCGATGTATTCGCGGATACTTTTAATCATTCTGTCGAAGGCGCGGCAGATGTTTCCGATTTCATCACGGGTGGTGCGGTTAAAAAGCGGAACGTTGAAATCGCGGTCTGCAACTCTCTGGGCAACTGCAGAAATGTCGGCCAATGGCTGAGTAATCTGGGAAACCAGAAGGTACAGGAAAACCAGAACGATAGAGAAGTAAGCAATATAGAAAAGAACCGTAGAAGTGGTGATGAAATTCAGAGATTCACGGTTTTCCATGTAAATGTTGGCGTTATTCTGCATGAGCAGAATGTTCAGGCTGGCAATTTCACTGATGAGAGTACGGTAAATTTCAAGGCTTGTTGCATAGTCTTCATCATTTTCTGCGTTGGCACGACGTTCTGCAACGGCTTTTCCGCTGAACTGAATCAGTGAGCCGGCCAGTTTGTAAACGATGTATTCCTTCTGGCGGACAATGTCGGTGGAAGGATGCTGCTGCATTTTGTCGCGGAAGTCGTTCACACGGACCGTTGCGTTAAAGTAAGCGTCGATGCTTTCGAAGGTACGGTAAGTACTGTAGATTTCCATGGCGTTTTCCATGTCGGAAAGGGCGGTGGAAAATTCTGTAAGTTCCGCATTCGACTTGTAGGAATCGCTCATGATGTTCTGGGAATAATGATTCATTACGATTGTGAAAGCAAGACAGGCTGTGAGTACAACAACAACCGTACTGATGCTTATCATGATTTTCCAGCGGAGAGATCTGTTTCTAAGAAAGTCCCATGGTGTCATTTCTACTCTCCCTTTGTCTGAACAAGAAGTTCGGCACTGATAATGCTGTTAGCGTAGCCGGTATTCCGGTATTCGAAAATTTCCTGAATTGCACGGCTTCCGATTTTTTCCGGGTTTTCCGAAATCAGTTTGGTGATGATTCCTTTTTCAAGGTACATGCTGATTGTTTCGTTGCTTCCAAAACTGATGAAGCGGGTCTTTCCGGCAAAGCCCATGGCGGTAAGAGTCTGGGCTGAACGGATTGTATCTTCTTCTGTAAGACTGATAAGTGAAATATGGGAATCGTTCAGAAGGGCTTTGGAAAGAATCTTTTCGTTTTTCTGGTAAGTCTGGTCCAGAATCTGGTAATGATAATTCGTCATGCGTTTTATGGCACCAAGCAGACTGTTCATAAGTGTACTGTAGTTCGGGTTGTTGCGGTTTTCACTGTTCAGAATAAAAACAAAACCTTCCAGCCCCAGAAGGTCAACAGTCTGATTTGCAATGGTCTGTCCTACTTCCGAGTAGTTGTTTCCGATAAATGAAATCTGCGGGAATTCCGGAATGTAATGTCCGATTGTAACTACAGGAATTTCTGTTCCGTCAGATTTAAGCGGCGGAGCAATTATTCCGGAGTTTGAATCGATGTAGGCAATGATTCCGTCGGCATCAACCCAGGAGGCATAATCAAAAAGCGACTGGAGTGAAGAGTTTTCTGCCTGTGAAGACGGAACGTAAAGTTCAACGACAGTGCTGTACTGGTCGGAAACTTTTTTTGCTCCTGCGTAAACCTGGTTCAGAAAGGAAAGATTTTCCGCAGTACCCAGAATGATGATATGGGAATCGCAGTCGAAGCGTTCAGTGTTTGTATTGAGTTTTGAAAAGTGCGGAACTATCAGAGAAACGAATACAAGAGGAATCAGAATAATAAGTGCGCCCATAAGAAAGACGCTTCGTTTGTAGTTCAGCATAAGGAATATTCTAGTCTGAAATCCCCGATCTCACAACATTTGCACCTAAGTTTTTACTGTGATAACATAGGGAACAAATCCAAAGCTTTTGAGGAAAAATTATGAAACCTGAAGAAATCAATAAACTTCCGATTCTTGATCAGTTCAACCTCCGCGTTGTACTTAAAGTTTCAAAGATCGTAAAAGTTGAACAGCATCCGGAAGGACCGATGCTTTATATTCTGAGCCTGGACTGCGGTGAAGAAGAACCACGCCAGATTGTCAGCTCTATTGTTCCATTCTACAAGCCTGAAGAACTCCAGGACCACAACATCATTCTGGTTTACAACCTGAAACCTGCAAACTTCCGCGGCGTTCGTTCAAACGGAATGCTCCTTGCTGCAAGCAAGGCAGGCGATGAAGACCACGAAACATGTGAAGTTCTCTTTGCAGATGATATTCCTGTTGGAACAATTCTGGAACCGGAAGGATACGAAGTTCCTGCAGATGTTGATACATTCTGTTACGTTAAGGCCGACAAATTCTTCAGCATGCCTCTTTATACAAAAGACGGCTTTGTTGAAATTGAAGGAAAGAAACTTGTGGGCGACGGAAAATACATCCAGGCCCACGTTTATGTAAACGGCGAAGTAGGGTAAGAAAAATTGACAATTGACAATTGAAAATGGACAATTGATGTAAAGGGAAATGGCATAATCGGAGGGTATTCTTCTGAAAATGCCATTTTTTTTATTAAAAAAGCTGACTGATACAGAAGACTCTACCCCATAACAGTCAGCTTTCATTTTTAATTCGTAATTTTCAATTATCAACTATCAATTGTCAATTTACTCTACAGTTACCGATTTTGCCAGGTTGCGTGGTTTGTCTGGATCGAAGCCTTTGAGTATTGCACAGTAGTAAGCAAAGAGCTGAGCCGGGATTACAGTTGTAAGTGAAGCGAGAACATTTGAAATCATCGGGATTTTGAATGTTTCATCAACTTTACCTGCAAAGGCGTCACCGTCATCCTGTGTGATAACCAGAGTTGCGGCGCCGCGGCTGCGGACTTCTACAATGTTTGAACCGATTTTGTCGTAGAGCTCAGGTTCAGAAGCAATGGCAACTACCAGAGTTTTTGTATCGATAAGGGCGATTGGTCCGTGCTTAAGTTCACCGGCAGCAAATGCTTCAGAGTGCATGTAAGAAACTTCTTTAAGTTTCAGGGCACTTTCAAGACTTGTTGCGCTGTCGAACTGGCGGCCAATGTAGAAAATCTTGTCTTTGTTGTACTGTTTAGAAGCAAACTTCTGAACAACATCTTTTGTTTCGAGAATTTCTGAAACTTTTCCTGGAACTGTTTCCAGTTCTGTAAGGATTTCAGTTGCTTTTTCATCAGAAAGAGTTCCGCGTTCTTTTCCGGCCTTGATTGCCAGAAGGTAAAGACACATGAGCTGTGTTGTGTAAGCTTTTGTAGAAGCAACGGCAATTTCAGGACCTGCCCAGGTGTAGATAACTTCGTCGGCTTCACGGCTTACAGTTGAACCAACGACGTTTGTAATGGCAATTACTTTGAGTCCCTGTTTTTTTGCAAGGCGCATAGCCATGAGAGTGTCGGCTGTTTCACCGGACTGGCTGATTACGATGAAAATATCATCTTTGTTCAGAATAGGATCGCGGTAACGGAATTCTGAAGCAACATCTACATCAACGTTAAGGCGGGCCAGTTTTTCAAAAGCATATTTTGCAACAACACCGGCATGGTAAGCAGTTCCACAGGCTGTGATAACAACGCGCTTTGCATTTTTCCATGTGTTGTCGGTTTTCATTTCTTCAAAGAAAACATCAGTTGGTTTTCCGCTGCCGTCTTTGATAATGCGTGGACGCATTGTGTCGGTAAGAGCTTTTGGCTGTTCATGGATTTCTTTGAGCATGAAGTGCGGGTAGCCGTTCTTTTCTGCGGCATCAACGTCCCATTCAACATGTTTTGGTTCTTTCTTGATTTTTGTTCCTTCGAAGTTGAAGAGATCAACGTGGTCTGCGTAAAGAACAGCGATTTCTTTTTCATCAAGGTAGTAAACGTCGCGTGTGTGTTCCAGAAGGGCCGGAACATCTGAAGCGATAAAGTTTTCGCTCTGACCAAGTCCTACAACAAGAGGACTTTCCTTACGGGCACACAGCAGACGGTCAGGATAATCCTTGCAGATAACTCCGAATGCATATGAACCTTCAAGGCGGTGAAGAGCTCTTAAAAGGGCTTTGAAAATATCTTCTTCGATTGCGTAGTAGTAATCAACAAGGTGGGCTACTACTTCTGTATCAGTCTGACTGCGGAATACAACTCCTTCGCTCTGGAGCCATTCCTTAAGGTCAGCATAGTTTTCGATGATTCCGTTGTGAACAACTGCAATTGTTCCTGAAACGTTTGTATGAGGATGGGCGTTGATGTCATTCGGTTCCCCGTGGGTAGCCCAGCGTGTATGACCAATACCGATAGATCCGCGTACAGTTTCTTTTGCTACCAGTTCTTCAAGATATTTGAGGGCACCTTTTGCCTTGCGAACCAGAACGTTATCGCCGTCCAGAACCGCAATTCCTGATGAATCGTAGCCGCGATATTCAAGCTTCTTAAGTCCGTTGATCAGGACCTGATCAGCCATCTTATTTCCAACATATCCAACAATTCCGCACATATATAATTCCTGTCGTTTTTTATATAGTCCTTATATTCTACCAAAAGATTCTACCCCGTTCAACAAAACAGTGTTTGGGTGTAATATCTTTCCATATATATGAAATTATTCCAGGCGGAACAGGTTAAAGACTCATTTATTCGGGAATTTCTTGAAAAATACGAATATTCCTGCGCCCAGCTGTGTTCAAGTGTGCGCCGCGGAGAAGAAGGCATTTTTGTTTTAACCCGTAAGGATTCAGTCTCATCGGCCGCTGATGTTTTCGGAGTGATTTCAGTTACAGGTGCAATTCACCACTGTCTTCCGTTTTTGAAGAATGAAAATCAGGAGCTGGACAGGATTCTTCAGGAGTTGTTTTACGGAAAGAAAATCCTGTGCATCGACGGCGAAAAGAAGGGAACAGAATACCTGAAAGGACTTCTGGAAAGTTCCGGTCTGAAGGTCCGCCACACAAACGAATATTTCCTTATGGTTAAGGAAGACGATGCTCTGCTTCCGCCACCGGCTTCCCTTTTATGCATGGGGGAAGAAATTGTGTGCTGCAAAACGGATCATGAAGAAGACCTTTATGATCTTCAGAAGCATTATCTTATTGAAGAAGTTTCCCCAGGAGGAGAAAAGCCTTCAGATCTGTATGTGAAATCGAACGTAAGATCCATCCTGAAAAATCAGAAGGTATTTGCCATTGAGAATGACGGAAAGTTTGTGGCAAAAGCAAATACAAATGCCATCGGGTGGAACTGGGTTCAGATTGGCGGAGTCTATACGGATCCACTTTATAGAAGAAACGGCTATGCGCTCTGTCTTGTTTCAACCCTGGCCCGCCGTATATACAAAACAGGCCGGAAAATGTGCCTCTTTGTAAACAAGAAGAACATTCCGGCCTTATCGCTTTATGAAAAACTGGAATTCCGGAAATCCTGCGATTTCCAGATCATCTATTTCTGATTTTTCGTTTATCTTGTGTAGCCCATGGCGGCAATCGTAAAGCCAAGGGCCGGATCTGCCGGCCGAACTTCAACGGTGTGGCGCCTGCTTTCAGCTTCATCAATTACAAGAACAGTTTCAGTGTTGTTCCATCCTTTGCCGGTAAAACCGTTCCAGGTTCCTTTTTTCACTCCGTCCACATAAATGTCGGCTTTTCCGAATTTTGTTCCGGCCCAGCTGGCGGCATCTTTATAGCACATAATCAGGTTTCTGCATTCCAGTTCCATAACGAAACTTTCGTCTCCGCCGCCAGGTCTGTGGTACCAGTTTACAGGAAATTCACCTCTGTTCGTTTTCTTCAGGCTCTGAGTCATTCCGTCTGTATTGTTGAAGCTTCCCGCAGAAATCTTTACGTTTCCGTCATCTCCAAGAATACGGCAGAAGCCCTGGAAGGTTGGAGTCTTTTTGTATTCCGAAGGGATTTCCGAAGGCTGGTCTGTGTCTGCGCTGTCGGCCAGAGCCAGCAGGTTCATAAGGCAGTCCTTCATGATAGAGTGGCCTTCTTTAGTCGGATGAACGATGTCTGTAAAGAACTGTTCGTCCGTAAATGAACCGGAACGGTGGTCTACAGCGTTCTTTACGCTCACCTGAGGAATACTGTAGTAGTCGGCAACAGGCTTCATCTGAGTCTGGGTGTTTGGATATTTTGCGGCAGAGTACAGGGCGATTACAGCAGCGTCCGGTTTGGCGGAAAGAACTCTGCGGATAAGTTCTTCGAATGCACGCTGTTTTGTTGCTTCACCGCCGTCATTTACGGCGAATTCAATTATCAGAAGATCAGGATCGCATCCAAAGAAATCGACTACATCATTCTGGTAGCGCAGAAGGCCGAGAGGGGAAGGAGTGCCCGAAAGTCCGGCACCGTTGAAGTGGTAATTTTTAGTTCCCTTTACACAGTAGGTTTCCAGAAGTGCTTTTGAAAACTGGTAAGCGTAACCGTCTTTGAAGTTGGCAGGACCAGCGCCTTCAGTTACGGAACCTCCAATACAAGCAACGAAAACTTGTTCATCGCGGCGCATTTTTTCAATCACCTTTTTAAGGCGGTAATTGTTGCCCGTAGAAACAACGGAGGCTTCCATCATTTTTGAGTAAATTTCTTCACTGATTCCGAGAGGATTGTCAGAAACAGGAGCCGGGGCTGCAGGCTGTTCCGGTTTTATTTCCGGGTTTTCTGCAGAGGGTGAATTTCCTGTAGATGCACAGGAATCCAGACTGATCAAAAATAGAGCAGAGCAAAGAAGCAGAAGGTGAGAAAGATAGTGTTTTTTCATTTGTTTTTCCTTGTTCGGGGACAGAGTCCGCTGCCCCCACCGGTTATGATGAATACCCGATTCCTTCAATAGTAAAAGGCTTGTCTTCATCTCCGGAAGCCATTCTTACTTCTACTGTATGAGGACGGGTTTCATTTTCATTAATGAAGCTCTTGAAGTAGCTTGTGTTCCAGGACTCCTTGCTTCCGTTCAGAGTGCCTTCAACCTTTCCGTCAACCAGAACTTCTGCAGTTCCGCAGTTGAAAGCCTTGTAGATGAACAGGATATTCTTGCAGGTAAGTTCAATTTTGAAGGCATCATTTTCTGCAGGAATGTCTTTCAGTTTGTCGGAAACTCTTCCAGGACGGTGCCAGTTGTACGGATAGCTGATAAGGTCGTTTGACTGAGTCTGAGGAGCAAAATCTCTTTCCGTAAAACTGCCGGCCGAAAGTTTAATTCCAGGGTTTCCTGAATAAGCAGGGGCATAGTCAGGAAGAATAAAGCGGAAGTTTGTATAAGGGGATTCAGTAATCTTGCGTTCTTCAGGAATGCTGTTCGGTTCGTCTTCAGGAGCAGAATCAATTTCATCCACCAGGTTCATAAGACAGTCGGTCATGATTGTGTGGCCCATTGTTGAAGGGTGAACATAATCGGCATAGAAGGTAGAGTATTCATCAAGCGGGAATTCCCCGTTGTTTTTGTTTACTGCATCCATAATGCTTATCTGCGGAATTCCGTAATGAAGGGCTACAGGAATTTTTTCGTCCTGGGTTCGGGTGTACGGGGCGGCAGAGTACAGGGCAATAATTGCACATTCAGGATTTTTAAGCATGGCATTTCTGATCAGTTCTTCAAAGGCGCGGATATTTTCCGGGCCCGGTTCATCGTTTACGGCAAACTCAATGATCAGAAGATCAGGCTGGTGACCGCAGCGTTCGATTACGTTGGAGTGATAGCGGATAAGGCCTTCTGCAGAACCGGTTCCGCCAAGTCCACAAGGAACCATTATGATGTTGTCTTTTCCCGGATTGTATTTTGCCTGAAGTTTTTTCAGGAACTGATAGGCGTAACCGTCACGGAAGCTGGCAGGACCGCCGCCTTCTGTAAGGGAACCTCCAAAAGGAACGTAATACACCGGTTTGTTTGCGCGGATTTTTTCCAGCAATTTTTTCATGCGGAAGTTGTTTCCTTTAGAAACCAGAGAAGCATTTATCATGGCTTCATAAGTTTCGTCTTTCACATTGAAAGGACGTGAATAGATGTCGTAAAGTTTCTGGTCAGTTTCTTCGTAAGAAACTTTTCCGCATTCATATTCAGCACCTTCATTGAATACTGCATCTGAAAGAGAGAAGTGTGTTTCTTTTCCGTTTACTGTAACGCTTACAGATTTGAAAATTACTTCCATCATCTTCAGGCTGTACTTAGGCATAAGGAAAGTAATGCTGTCGGCGCAGGATACGTCCTGGTCTGTAAAGGCAGCAACTTTCAGTGAGAAGGTGATGTCGAAGTCGCCGTAGGTAAAGGTTTCTCCGCCTGCAAGGAACTGCGTATATTTTGGAACGCAGATCTGTGAAGAGCCGGAAGAAAGGAAAACAAGAAAACCTGTGTAACTCAGGTTAACTCCTGTAACACGAACTGTTGCTTCCTGTCCGAAAGAAAGTGCAGACGGAAGTTTGAATGAAAAACTGTTGGCGCTGTGTACGTAAAGAGCGTCATTTAATGTGATTTTTGAGCCTGTCATTGTTTCTATTATATTCTAGTATGCGAGTTGTGCAATGGGGAACTTTCTCTATTTCTTCCAGGAATAGACTGCGGCTTTTTTCCCGTTTACAAGTACGTCGGTACGGATGTCTGTTCCTTTTAATGGAGCATTCTGAGTTTCGGAAAGATCTGCAAAGGAAGATTCGTTAAAGGATTCTTCAAAGATTTCCTTTGCGGCCGTAAGAATGCATAAGGAAGCACCGGGTTTTGTAACGCGAAAAAGTTCTTTAAGCATTCCGCAGTAAAGGGCTTTAAGCTTTGCATCGTCACGGAGGTCTCCCTGCCAGAAGCCCCACGGCGGATCTGTTATGACGCTGTCTATGCTGTTGTCTTCAATAAACGAAAGCTTTGTGGCGTCGCACTGCCGGCAGCCTTTGATTTTTGCCGCCAGTTCTCCTTCGATTTCCGAAGAAAGAATCCGGGCTTTTGGGTACATGGCCGAAAGACGTTTTACAATTCCGCCGTGGCCGGCAAAAGGGTCCAGGATTACAGGAACCGTTTCTTCTGTGGCAGCCGGAAGAGGTGCAGACATTTCTGCAAAGGCTGCCAGAAGGGTCACGAATTCAGGCCGGAGTTCTCCTTTTTCAAGGTATTTTTCTGTACTCTGTTTTTTTGTCATGCGGAGGGCAAAACAGGCGTAGCCGTCGGAACGGGTGAGAAACCAGAATTCTGTGTCTCCTCCAAGGCGGTCGGGTTTAAGACCTGTCTGGGCGGAAATCTGGTGTTCAACATTTGCCATCAGGTTTTTGTTTACGGATGTAAAGACATTTGCAGCAGAAAAGCGGAG
>JAZLIM010000073.1:0-14523 GCA_045617385.1 Treponema sp. | reverse complement strand
CGTGGTCGATACCGCCAGTGTGGATGTCGAAGTGCTTTCCAAGATATTTCATACTCATGGCAGAACATTCAATGTGCCATCCAGGGTAACCAACGCCCCAAGGAGAATCCCATGTAAGTGCCTGATTTTCGAATTTTGATTTTGTGAACCAGAGAACGAAGTCGTGAGGATTTTTCTTGTTTTCATCGATTACAACTTCCTTGCGTTTTCCGGCACCTTCTTTAAGTTCTTCAAGCTTAAGGTTTGCCAGCTTACCGTAATCTGCATAAGTTGTTGTATCGTAATACAGGTTTCCGCCTGCCATGTATGTGTGACCGTTGGCTTCGATTTTTTTGATCAGTTCAATCATTTCCTGAACGTGCTGAGTTGCAGGACATTCAGTTGTAGGGCGGATAATGTTCAGGCGGTCAATATCGTTGTGGAAAGCGTCTGTGTAAAACTTTGCGATATCCAGAACGCTCTGTTTGCGTTCCTGAGCCATTTTGACCATTTTATCTTCACCGTCGTCGGCATCTCCTGAAAGGTGACCGATGTCGGTAATGTTCATAACGTGATTTACTTCGTATCCAAGGTATTCCAGAGTTCTGTGAAGAGTATCAAGGAAAACGTAAGCACGAAGGTTTCCGATATGAGCGTAGTTATAAACTGTAGGTCCACATCCATAGAAACCAACCTTGCCTTCATGAAGCGGTTTGAACTCTTCGATTTTGCGACCCATTGTGTTGTAAAGTTTAAGTGCCATATAGCTACCTCCATTTTTAGTAATTTGTAAATCAGTTTAATGAATTTGTGTTTCTTAGGGTAGAAGGCGGAAAATATACTTAAATAAATCCGCAACTTACCACTGCAAATCTGCAACATACAGAAAACCATATTTTCCGAAAAAAAGACCTGCTGTAAGGTGAATCCATGAAAAGAAAAACAACATGGATAATCATTTTTTCTCTACTGGCAGTTTTTAAGATTTTTGCTGCTTCAGAAAGAATCAGAATTTCTCAAATTAAAATCGTAATTGATGAAATAGAATTCTCATGGAAAGAAGAAGGAATCACAGGAAAAGAGGAAGCAGGGGATTTAAGGCTTCAGCCTGAAACAGTATTGAGTTTTACAAATCTTAAACCGGGAAAAAAAATCAGCCTGAAAAATCTGGAAAGAGAAACAAAAGAAACAGAACTTAGAATTCTGAATTCGGGTCTCGTTTATTCTGCAAAAGCAGTGGTACTTCCGGCAAGAAAAAATCCGGAAAAGAGGTCGGTGCTCATTAAAGTCCAGAGCGGATTTTTCCCAAGATTCGGAGGAGGCGGAATTTACGGAATTTATGGCCGGGCTGGACTTGGCGGAAAACGAATGGAAGTGCTGGGCTACGCCGGATGGAACGTAAACGGAGCTTCCTGGAAATATGAGAACGCGTTCAATCTTCCATTGATTTTTGGAACGTCTCTTTTCTGGAACGGTCCTGCCGCTTTTCTTGAAGAGGAAAATTTTTCAGCCATAGACGGACTTTTTACGGCAGGTTTCTTCATGGGCCCGGACAACAGAGTCTGTCTTGATCTGAATACAGGATATTCTTTCGGAAAAAATTACAAACCGGAAGAAATCATTTTAAAACCATATTTCCGTTCAGAAAAATATCTTTCGGAAAAATTACATCTGGATTTTTGTACGCAGACGGTAATCAATCCGTTCAATGATAAAGATTTTTTCGATTCCTGGGATACAGTTGGGGCAATGAACTGGAACTTGAATTCAAATATAACTCAGGCTTTAAGCGCTGGAGGCGGAATGGGTAACTGCAATCTGAGCGGTTACGAAAAAGGTCTTTCTTCAAATCTCAGTTTCATAAATATGATGATCAGATCCGGATATGCGGAAAAAGAACTGAAAGGATCTGGCTACATTTACGCAGCTGCGGAAACAAGATGGAATGCAAAGACAGTTGTTTTTTCTCCGGTAATCCAGATGAAAATTCAGCCGTTCTTTTTTGCAGACCTGGCAGTAATCAATAGGGAAACAAAAGAGGCCCTGGGATTCGGAACAAGGCTTCTTCTGGATAATCCGGTTTTTGCATATTTCACTTTCAGTTACGGAATGAATCTGGAAGGAAACGGAAAGTTTATTTTTACAGCTACAAAAGGATTTTAAAAATAGGAGAAAGAAATGAAAAAAATTCTGACAGTTATTTTTACAGGTTTATTGAGTTTCGCTTTGTTTGGTGGAGAAGCGGAAGACATTCAGAAAGCAATCGCTCTGCATGACATTGCAGGAAAAGGAAATGTTAATGCTGTGGAAGAATGCAAAAAACTTCTGGAGCCATATCTGGAAAAAAATGTAATTGCAATGGGATTTTATGGAAGTGCAATAACAATCGAAGCGGGAATTGTTTCGGAAAAAAATCCATTCAAAGCTCTGGATCTTCTTGGAGAAGGTTCAGGTTACATTGATAAAGCAGTAGAAAAGGAACCGGAAAATGAAGAGCTAAGAATTCTGCGTCTGGCAAACGGAATAGAAGTAAGTGCTGAATCCCCGTACAAAAGATATTCAGTAATCCGAAAGGATGTGGAATTTTTCGAAGATGAAAAGCATATGAAAAATCTGGATGACGAAACTAAAGCTTATGTTTATCTGAACATGGGACTTTATAAAACAGAAGAAGGTGATTTTGAAACTGCACTGGAATATTTTGAAGCAGCAGCAGAATCAAAACCCGGTTCAAAGTCAGCAAAAAAAGCAGAAGAGCTTCTGGCTCTTTACGAAGAATAAAAAGGAGAAATGAAAATGATTCTTGAAGCAATTTTACTTGGGTTTTCTACAGGAACTTATTGTGCCATGTACTGCGGCCCAGTTCTGATTCCGTTTTTGTTCGGGACGGAAAAACAGAGTTACGGAAGAAACGCCGGACTGACAGGAACTTTTCTTCTTGGGCGTCTTGCAATGTATTTTATTCTGGGTGCTGTGTTCGGAACAGCAGGCCTTTTAATAAGCGAGTTTTTTGATCCTGTAATGGCAAGAAGACTTTCAGTTTACGCATACATTTTCTGCGGCCTTTCACTTTTATGTAATTCTCTTGGCGTAAGATTTCCCTGGTCGAATTGCGAAGGCGGCTGCAAATGTCCAAAGCTTAAAAAAATCGGAAACGACTGGGTAACGGCCGCCCTGACAGGTCTTGCAGTCGGGCTCCATATCTGCCCGCCATTATGGACAGCAATCTGCCGTTCGGTATTTGGCGGTAACGGACTTAAAGGCTTTTTCTATTTTGTATTTTTCTACATCGGCACACTGCCGTTTTTCATTCCGCTTTTAGGTATTCCGTTTCTTACAAAAAGAATCGCGGTTTTGAAAAAAGTTTCACGCATAACACAGATTCTAGTTGGTGCATACTTTTTGATTTTCAATGGTTTGATTCCATTGTTCTTTTAAGAAGGAGAGTTTGAGAAATGAAAAATATAGTTTCAATCACATTAAGTTTACTGATGTCTTTTATTGTTCTGTTCTTTGTAGTTGTTATGGAAAATTATACTGTTTCCTCAATTATCTACGGAGCCTTTCTGATTTACCTTTTTACAGCAATGACTTTTGCAGAACAGAAAAAAAGAGGAAGCGGTGTTAAGTACAGAAGAATTTTCCAGACCCTTTTCGCAGTGTTTTTCTGCATTGCATTTATTGGCGACCTGTATGCAGAACGCGGAAGCATGGCAATCACAGACAGTGCCATGAGTAACGCAGAACTCCCGTTCTGTCATATTGCAATTCCACAGGTAATGCTTCCGTTCATTATTACAGGGAACCTGATTTTCCCGGCACGCATTACAGGTCATTATGCATCAGTTGCAAGTATGATCTGCATCTGGCTTGTACTTACACTAACGATCGGTAGGGGCTGGTGCAGCTGGGTTTGTTTTTACGGCGGCTGGGAAGAAGGTTTCAGTCATGCAGCCAAGAAAAGAAAAGTAAATCTTGTTCCAAAGAATAAAGAGATCCGCGAATTTCATTTTGCATTTCTAGCTTTCATTGTACTGGTTTCTATCGGAGCAATGAGTGCAGTTTACTGCCAGTGGTTCTGTCCTTTCAAACTGGTAACAGAATTTTCGCCGGTGAATTCAATTCCCGGTCTGATAGGGGCTGTAATGTTTATCGGTTTGTTTCTGGGCCTTGTTGTGATCATGCCGGTTCTTACAAAACGAAGAACACAGTGTTCAAGTCTTTGTCCGTTCGGAGCAATGGCTTCACTTTTGGATGGTGTAAGCCCTTTCAAAATCAGAATCGATACAGACAAATGTAAGGGCTGTATGAAGTGTGCAAATGTGTGCGGCTTTGGAGCAATTGATGTAAAGACAATTCAGGACAAAAAAGGAAAACCGGAAATGACTTGTGCCAAGTGCGGGGAATGTATTGCAGTATGTCCTGAAAAGGCAATTTCCTATGCTTTCAAATTTGAACACAAATGCGGCCGCCCGGAAGCAAAGTCAAAGTTCGGAAAACTTGTTCAGGCCTTCCTGGAACCTGCCCAGCTTTTCAGATTTGCGGCTTTCACATTTGCGGTAGTAATGTCGTCGGGTTTTGTAAACAGAGCAATAGAAATCATTTTTAGAGGACTGGTGAAATAAATGAAAAATACAAAAGCAATTTATTATATAAGAGCTTTATGGATTGGGCTTGCAAGTTTAGTTGGAGTAACAGCCTTTTTTATTTCAAGCTCAACAATTTCAAATTTCCTGGCAACAACACTTAAGCTTAAAGTGAATCCCACTCTTATAGGTGGAGAACTTGCCCTGGATATTTTTGATGATACAGAAGATGACAAGGGAGCTGGAAATCTTGTTTATCCCTCAAACAGCCACTTTGAAAAAGGCTCACTGGATCTGATTCGTTATGGAGTTCATAAACCGGTTTACAATGCAGTATGGCAGAGCCAGGAAGATTACTGGCAGCTGGATCTGGACTTCAAAGGAAACGTGAGAGAGTCGGCAAACATAATGATTTATTTCGGAATGGATTCCATAAAAGAGGAAGGTGAAACTTCCACTCTTTTTGAAAATGCCGAAAATGTGACTTTTTCAAAACCCTGGCATTACGCACTCTGGATAAGTGAGGGAACAGGAAAAATTTATAACGCGAAAAAAGAAAAGATTGCAGAAAACTATGCGGCGTTTTCAGAAAACGGAAAACAGATTCAGATGAGAATTCCTCTGGAAAAAAAAGAGCTGCAGAAAATCTACACAGCAGAAAACACCTGGCATTATGTTCTTGTCGGTGGATATTCAAAATGGGACAGAGGCGGATTTATGCCTGTTGAAAAAAGAAAGTCATATTCAAAAGGTTCTGTAGAAAAAGGAAGTGAGTTCAATAATCTGATTCCAAAAGTTTATGACATACTTGGAAACAACAGCGCCCTTGGAACATGGGATAAAGAGGAACTGAAAAAAGCAGAGCTTGTTCCGGTGGAAGTAAACATGAACGTAAAGGAAAATCCAAAAGATCTGAAAAACAGAATTTGCGAAATAAAGAAACAGTATTACGAAGTTTCAGAAAGTTCAGAAATAGAAATGGATGAACAGTATTACAGAAATCAGCTGAACGAAAATCCGGATGACCCTGTAGCTCTTGCTTATTACGGAAGCTGTGTTGCAATTCGCGGAGGAAAATCAAATGTGATGGAAGCAGTGAAACTGGTAAATGAATCCTATATTTATCTGGACAAAGCCGTGAAGCTTGGGGAAGGACACGAAAAAGAAATTGAAATTCTGATGAACAGAGCAAGTGTTTCTATGGCAGTTCCAAACGGAGTCTTTGGAAAAGCAGAAACAGGCGCAAAAGATTTTGCAAAAGCAGCAGCATTACAGAAAACAAATGCAGAAAAATCAAATGAAAAAAAAGATTACCTTTTTGCAGCCTATTTGTATGCAAGTTCTTCTGAGTGTTATAATATCTGTGGAAAAGAAACTGAAGCAACTTTGATGCTGAACGAAGCGGAAAAAATGATGGCTTTGGCAAGCTGATTTCAGGGAATTAAAAAAGATGAAGATAACGATTCTGGATAAAAATCCCGATGAAGAAGATGAGATTATTGTAAAGTGTTCAAACCTTGATGAAAATATTGTAAGGCTCTTGAATGCAATGAAAACCGAAAAAGGAAAAATGATTTTCTACCGTGAGGAGAAAATTTATCCGCTGGAAGAAAAAGACATTTTATACTTCGAATCGGTTGAAAACCGGGTATTTGCATATACAAATGACGGAGTTTTTGAGTCAAAAGACAAACTTTATATGCTGGAAGAAAGTCTTTCAAAAACTGATTTCATGAGGGCAAACAAATCAACGATAATAAATCTGAACAGGGTAGAAAGTCTTTCTCCTGCGTTTGGAAGTCGTTTTGAAGCCGTTTTAGAAAACGGATGTAAGATAATCATTTCAAGAATGTATGTTGCAGAATTGAAAAAAATGCTTGGACTGGAATAGGAGTGTAAAAATGAATAAGGAAAAAATAACTCTTTTTTTGAATATTTTTACAAGAATCTCAACAGGGATATTTTTCTTCTCCGGAATCTACATTGCAATCTTTTTTGGATTTGAACCGGAACTGAGTGTTGCATATATATTTGTAATTCTGGGACTTTCTGCAATTTTTGCCCTTGGGCGACTTCTTGTTTTTCAGGACGAAACGGCCTCAAAAAAAATAAAACTCATACAGGAAATATGTTATTTTTGTTTTGTAAATATAATAGTCCTGGTAGTTGGATTTTTCAGTCACTGGTTCAGTTTAAGCAATGTAAAAACAGTAATTGGAATGGAAGTCACGATTCTGACAGTTTATATAACGACAATGTTCATTACCTACAGAATTGAATCAAATACAGCCAGCAAGCTGAACGAAAAGCTTAAGGAAAGAAAAAAAAGCTGATTCATGGTATACTGAAACTAATGAATATTAGTCAGAATGAATCATTAAAAAGTCATACAACTTTTCAGATCGGAGGACCGGCAGATGAATATTGCGAGCCGGAAACCTTCGATGAACTTATAGAAAAAATCTACACTTGCAGAACCAATGGAAAAAAGTATTTTCTTTTGGGCGGCGGAAGCAATCTTGTTTTTTCCGACAAAGGTTTTCGCGGCGCCGTTATCTGCACAAGAAAACTGAATAAAATCACACTCATAGAAAACAATCTGGTCTTTGCCGAAGCGGGCGCCACCATGAAAGAACTGGTGGACTTTTGCACGGAAAATGGACTTTCGGGCATGGAAGAATTTGCCGGCCTTCCGGGAACAGTTGGCGGCGCCCTCTACATGAATGCCCGTTGCTTTGATAAGTCTGTTTCGGAGCAGCTTTATGAAACCGCATGGTTTGAAGAAGAGGCCGGAAAGTACACTGCCCGCGGAATCAGGTTTGAAGAAGACGCAGAGAACTGGGCATACAAAAAATCGCCATTCCAGAAAACAAACAGAATTATAAAAGGCGGAACGTTCCGCGTAATTCCGGTAGAGAGTAAAGAAGCCAGGGAAAGCATAAAGACTAAATGTGCAGGCTACATAAAAGGTCGTGAGGAACGCGGACATTTCAAGTTTCCAAGCGCCGGAAGCGTGTTCAAAAACAATCATGAATTCGGGAAGCCGAGCGGCAAGCTTATAGATGAAGCAGGCCTCAGGGGCTGCAGAATTGGTGGTGCCCAGATTGCAGAATTCCACGGAAACTTTATTGTAAATACGGGCTCGGCATCTGCCGATGATGTAAAGGGACTGGTTCAAAAAGCTATTAACACGGTAAAAGACCGTTTTGGCTTTTGTCTGGAGCCTGAAATCATTTTTATTGAAGAATAGTGGTTTTCAAAATATAATTTAGTATTACTTGAAAAAAGTTTAGAGGGGAAAACATGGCATTACAGCTGTCATTTGTTCAGTTCAAACAGGGGTCTTACATTGTTGTAGAAGGTAAGTTCAATGCAGACTTTTTCTACATCGTACAGAAGGGTTTGGTACAGTGTTCCAAATCATCTGATCTGGGAAGTCCTGTTCGTTATGGACCTGGAGATTTTATCGGTGTAGTACCGTGTATGTCAGGTCATGCTCAGATTGAAACAGCAATGGCAATTACAGATGTAACATGTATTTCTGTTCGCCGCGACCAGTATCCGGAACTTATTGCAAACAATACTCCTCTTGCCCTTAAAATCATCAAATCATTTGCCAGCCGAATGCGTATCATGAACGATATTCTTTCGCAGGCAGCTCTCAATAATGTAAGTTCAAATACTTCAGATCAGGTTTTCAAGGTTGCTCAGTATTATGAAAACGCAGGCAAGTTCAATATCGCGGTTTTTGCATATTACCAGTACCTTAAAACAAAGCCGGTGGGACCAAATGCAGAACTGGCAAAGCAGAGATTCATTGCCCTCAAGCCAAGAACAGAAGCAGTTTTCTATGAACCAACAGCAGATATGGTCCGCCAGTATCCGAAAGATACAATGATTTTCTCTGAGTCACAGAGCGGAGCAGAAATGTTCATCATTCAGGAAGGTCAGGTTTCAATTTCCAAAGTTGTAGACGGAAACGAAGTAATTCTGGCAATTTTGAAACAGGGCGATATGTTCGGTGAAATGGCCCTTCTTGAAAACAAACCACGTTCAGCTACAGCAATAGCTCATACAGACTGCCGCCTGATGGTTGTAAACAGAAACAACTTTGACCAGATGGTTTCAACACAGCCCCAGCTGATTTCAAAACTTACAACAACACTGGCCGAAAGACTCTGGTCTATGTACCGCCAGGTAGATAATGCAGCCCTTAAAGATCCTGTTCACAAGATGGTGGATATGCTTTCACTTCAGATTGAAAAACAGAAACTTTCTGCAGACAAGGGCGGAATTTCATGGCAGAGTACACTTACTCCGCAGGATCTGTGCAACATGTGTGCAATCCCGCAGAACCTTCAGCCAAAGGCAATCTATGACTTTGAGCGCTATTCGGTTATCAAACTGGTAAACGGAAAGATTCTTGTAAAAGACTGTTTTGAAGTTACAAAGCAGGCTGCCTTCTACAAGAAGAGCAAATAAACTTCAGAAGAAAAACAGTAGGCAACTACTGTTTTTTTTATTTTAAACTCCGATAATCAGAATATGAAACGATTTGCTAAAACTATGCTGACTTTAGCATTTGCCTCAGTGTTTACTGTGTCTGCTTATGCAAAGGACATTCCGAACGGTTACGGAGATTTAAAGCTGGGTATGTCCCTGGATTCAGCAAAAGAAGCTCTTAAGAAAGACAGAGATTTCGGCTACAACGGGGAACGTGATGTTTCTCTGCTTCCGGGAAAAAACAGAGTCCTTATAGAAACAGATACTTCTAAAACTGCTTCCCCAACATTTCTGAAAAGATGCTGGTTCCAGTTCTCGGAAGACCAGCTTTATATAATCATCATGAATGTGAACAAAGAGAAAATGGATTACTACAGCATGTTCACAACTCTCTGCGAAAAATACGGTGAACCGGATTCCCTGAACCCTGAAAAAGCAGTCTGGAAAAATGACGACTATACCATGAGTCTTGAAAAACCGCTGACATTGAAATATGTGGACAACAAAGTATTTGAAAAGCTGCAGAGTGAAGCAACCGTAAAGCCGGGCCCTGCAGAGAAAACACGGGAAGAATTTCTGGAAAGTCTGTAGGGAAGGAAAGATATGCTGAAAACTGAAAATATGAAACGCATAATGCTTGGGGCTGCCCTGATCGTGATGGTGGTGGCAGCGGCCTGCGCAAAACCAAAACTGCCGGTGAAGGACCTTACAATTCAGAAGGCTGATGGCAGTACAGTAATCGTGAAGGCCGAAATGGCCGTAAAGGAAGCCGAAAGAAATTACGGTTTCATGAACCGTAAAAATATCCCGGACGGAACAGGAATGCTTTTTGTTTTTGAAAAAGACCAGATTCTTTCGTTCTGGATGAAGAATACACCAACACCTCTTTCAATCGCTTATCTGGATTCTAAAGGGGAAATCAAAAACATTTATGACATGAAGCCCTTCAGTCTTTCACCGATTGTAAGTACAGTCAGCTGCCGCTACGCACTGGAAGTTCCAAAAGGATGGTATGACAAGGAAGGCATAAAACCGGGAGACAAAGTTCTGGTTAAATAAAAAAAGGGCTGTCCCTGAAGAAAGGGACAGCCCCATTTGTTTAACCGGAAAGATTAATTTTCAGATTCCAGCTTATCAAGTTCAGCAATGGCAATCTGGTCGTTCGGTGAAAATTCCAGAACAGTTGTGAAATATTTGCGGGCAGCTTCTGTGTCGCCTTTTGCCAGGGCAAGATAACCAAGATTTGAAATGATCTTTGTGTTTTCAGGATCCAGCTCAAAGCTCTTCAAAAGATTTTTCTGGGCTTCATCCAGCTGTTTAAGCTGAATCATACAAAGAGCAATTTCGTTGAAGGTGTCGGCATTCTTATCGCCTTCCGGGCATTTAAGGGATTCTTCAAAAGCGTTCTTGGCGTCTTCGTAACGGCCAACTTTGCGCAGAGCCCATCCAAGCATGAACCAGGCATTCCAGACTTTTGGATTGTGCTTAAGGAATTCAAGGATTTCGTCCATGCCTTCCTGTTCCTTGTTTTTGGAAATAAGCTCGTAAGCTTTCTGGAAATGAACGTCATCCATGTTCTGCTTGTTGATGTTATTGATGATTTCCTGGGCACGAACTTTTTTGTAAATTCCGTCTTCTCCAAGCTCTTCGTCAGGAGTTTCGCAGGTCATAGTCAGGTAAGTGTCAAAGCAGTCTTTTGCTTCGCGGAAGTTGCTCTGTTTCATGTAGAAGAAACCGGCATTGAAGTATGCATCTGGAACAGGAGGTTCTGCTTCCATAGCAAGTTTGTAGTAGCGAAGGGCGTCGGCATCGTAAGCATCGGCATCTTCATCCAGGCTTGAACGGCGGTAGCTTTCAGCACGCTGGTCAAGGAACAACGCCATGTTCAGAATGATAGAAACGTTATCCGGTTCCAGACCGTGAAGGGCCAGGAAGATTTCTTCTGCAATATCAAAGTCTTCATTGCGGGCTTTAAGAACAGCAGTTTCTCCAAGTTCCTTAAGAATATTCGGACGGGCCTTCTTGATTACACTGCGGTAATAATCCAGATGTTCGTTGTGATGGTCATAGGCAAGAACAGTCAGAATTCCGGCCAGAATCTGTTCTGTTGTGATGTCATCAAGTGAAGGAATTTCGGCTTCAGAACTACCGTCTTTTTTCTGAACAGGAAGCGGAATAGTTACATCAACCTGCATTGCTTCGTGAGAAAAAGCATAATCCTCCGGAATGGAGATATAAAAAATTGAGTCGAGTGGATTTTTTGGATTCATAGTTTCCCTGTGAATATGATTTAAATTACCTGCTGAGGCTGTTTAGCTGCATTCATTGCGGCCTGCTGGCTTTGCTGCTGCATAAGTGCAACTTTGTTCATCTCGAGCAGAGTTTTTTTGTTGTTTGTAAGGAACTGATTTATCAGAACCTTGAACTGCATAGGAACCTGTTCCGGAACGAAAGCGATACTTACAATAACGATTTCTTTTCGGGCTTCAAGACTTTCTGCATTTCGAACAATACCAGGTATATTAAACGAAATTTGCGGTTCAATAAAGTTCAATCTGAGGGAAGCTTCTTTATTTATGAGAAATTTTGGAATTCCCATACACATGATTTTACATCCGCCAAAAGAAAGGTCGCGCAGAATACAGCGGCGAGGAACGTTTGAAATGGAAACAAGAGTTTCTTCTTTTTCCAGGTTCAGACGTCTGACAATTTCTTTGTTGATGATGATACGTTCGTCGCGGCGGTTCAGGAAGTTTTCGTTTGTGTCGATAAACTGACCCATGCGAAGAATAAGATCATCAGGCGGCTGCTGTGTAAATGAAATAGTCAGGAGGAGAAGTTCAGAAGAATCCTTGAAAGGAGAAATCTGAGTAACATGTCCGGTAACAAAAAAGCTGAGAGGAGTATTGTCTTCCTGAATGAAGCAATAACGCACCTGAACCGGAATGTTGGCGCTTTTTTTGATCTGTGTAATAGCCCCACTACCAACGCCAAGAATAACCTTAACGAGCTGAAAAGATGTAGAGTTGATGATACAAGGCCACTGGCCCCCGGCACATTTGATATAAATCTGGCGGGGATCAATTCGCAAAAAGTGTAAGGTTTCTTTTGTAAAGGTAATTTCCTTGTCACGATAGATATCGTAATATCTGGAAATTATCTGGCTGCTAGGCATTGGCATATATCTAATATACTAATTTATAAAGTTTCATTGGTCAACAAGAAGTGAAAAATATCCAAAACATCCAAATTTTGCGAAGAAAAGACCTTCAGAAAGGCTTCCATCTTTATAAAAAAAAAGTATTACATTATAGTAAGTAAATATATTTTGAATTTTTGAGGATTTTATATGGCTCTTGAATGTGGAATCGTAGGACTTCCTAACGTTGGAAAGTCGACTATTTTCTCAGCTTTGACAGCAGCTCCGGCCGCCGCTGAAAACTTTCCTTTCTGTACAATTGACCCAAACATCGGGATTGTAGACTTACCTGACGAACGCCTGGACTTTTTGGCCAGTATTCATAACCCAAAGAAAAAGACTCCTGCAGCAGTAAAATTCGTTGATATTGCCGGTCTTATTAAGGGTGCATCAAACGGAGAAGGACTTGGAAACAAATTCCTGGCAAATATCCGCGAATGTTCAGTAATTGCACACGTTGTACGCTGTTTTGACAATCCTGACATCATGCACGTACGTGACAATGCCAACGAAGCCGCTCCGATTGATCCTGAAACAGATATTCTTACAATCAACTGGGAGCTTTGCCAGGCTGACCTGGATACAATCGCAAAGCGCGAAGAAAAGAATGTAAAAACAGTACGTGCTCTGGGAAAAGATGCTGAAAAACAGCTGGCTCCATGGAACAGTGCTGTAGCAAAAATCAAACCGCTTCTGATTGACGGAAAATGTGCACGTACAGCAGACCTTACAGATGACGAAAAGCTTGCTATCAAAGACATGTTCCTTCTTACAATGAAACCGACACTTTACGTTGCCAACGTTGATGAAGATACAGTTGCCGAAGGAACAAACGATTACGTTAAGGTAGTTGAAAAATACGCTGCCGAAGAAAAATCAGAAGTAATCGTAATCTGCGGTAAATTTGAAGCTGACCTTGCAGAAATCACAGATCCTGCAGAACGCAAAGACTTTATGGATGCTGTAGGACTTACAGAATCAGGGCTTGCAGTTCTGGCACGCAAAGCCTATCACCTGATGGGACTGGCAACATTCTTTACAGGCGGACCTGATGAATGCCGTGCATGGACTATTCACGCCGGAGACAAAGCTCCTCAGGCAGCCGGTGTAATCCACACAGACTTTGAAAAAGGATTCATCAAAGCAGAAGCCTACACAATTGAAGATCTGCGCCAGTACAAAGACGAAGCCGCAATCAAGGCTGCCGGAAAGTACCGCCAGGAAGGAAAAGAATACGTTGTTCAGGATGGAGACGTTCTTTTCTTCAAGTTCAACGTGTAATTTTTGTCACTTTTTGAAAAACAAAGCCATATTATCTGTATGAAACAGTTAATATGGCTTTTTTGTTTAACATTAATCTTCTGCGGTTGCACCGGCTGTGCAGGAATAAGCGGAGAAGGAAACAGTTCCGGGTCAGTTGATGTCATTACGGTTGCAACTTACAATGCCCAGGAGTTTTTTGATGCCCATAAAGACGGTACCGAATACGATGAGTTCAAAAAAAGCGGAAACTGGGGCAAAGACCAGTATCAGGAGCGGCTTGACCGGCTCTGTTCGGTAATCAGAGAGCTGAATGCAGATATCTACGTGTTTGAGGAAATCGAAAATGAAGGGATTCTGCAGGACATTTCAAACAGGCTCATAGGAGATTCCTGGCGGAAAAACGAACTTCTGGCCTATTCGTGTTTCGCCAAAACCCCGGGCACCGCCATCGGAAACGCTGTGCTTTCACGCTTTCCCTTAAAAGACATGCAGATTCACGGCCTGGATGTACGGAGCGAAAATTCAGTTCAGCCTTCCATGCGCCCCATAATCCGCGTCACCGTAGAAGCGGGCGGAAAAGACCTGTATGTATTTGCAAACCACTGGAAAAGCAAAAGCGGCGGGGAAGCAGAAAGCGAAATATGGCGCGACTGGCAGGAAAGCGTGCTGGCCGGCCTGCTCCTGGAAGCAAAGCGGGAAGCAGAGTCTGAAGGCCGGTCATGGAATGCTCTTGCCCTTGGAGACTTTAACCGGGATATTTCGGATTTTACGTGGAACAAAAACCTGAAGAGCCGGGAAGGAAACGTTTTTCTCCGGCTGATGCAGGCCGGCCGTGACAGCCCCCCTGGAGGTGAAGGCACCTTTGCGGGTGGAAGTTCTTCTGGAGGTGGCGACTTTGGAGAAGGCACGCCGGGTCGTGGAGGAACCCTTGAGGGTGGCGGCACCACTGGAGGTGGAGGCGCCCCTGGGGGAGAACCCCTGGGAAGTCGGAGG
>JAZLIM010000072.1:0-13172 GCA_045617385.1 Treponema sp. | reverse complement strand
ATACTTTGAAATCTTTACGTTATTTTGCATCTATTACGGTTTTTTGTCAACAAAAACCTTACGTTACTTTGCAAGCTCATGGAGGGAATCATAAGGATACAGTTCCCCAAGGGTTGTATGAACTGCATTCTCATAATCCTGACCGAAAACTACCGGTGTTTCAGGCGGAGCAAATTCAGTAAGCACCTGACGGCATGCACCACAAGGCCCTACCGGGTAATCACTTTTGGGAGTAGCAATTGCCAGTGCTTTGAAAGTACGGTATCCGGCAGATGCAGCGGTAAAAACTGCTGAACGTTCAGCACAGTTAGTAAGTCCGTAAGAACGGTTTTCGATGTTTGCACCCTTTATTACGGAACCGTCCTCCATAAGGAGAGCAGCTCCTACCGGAAACTCAGAATACGGTGAATACGAGTTCTCTGCTGCTTCAAGTGCTTTTTCAAATAATTCTTTCAATTCCATTGTTATGCCCTCCAATTAAGCTTTATTCGGTTTAAAAAATCCTGTTTTTATTATAACATAATATAGTATGAAAAATAAAAAAATCGCTTTTGCAGGCCTTTTCTGCCTGGCTTTTACACTTCTTTACCTGATTTTTGCGGCAAAACCACTCGGAAACGAATTCCAGTACGAACCTGAATGGGAAATCAACATATCAAACCCTACGCTGACTGAATCTGAAAAGGAAACTTATTATTTCAAGCTTTCAAACCGTATCGGATTCTTTGATGAGGACGGAAAAATCACTCACTTTCTTTCATATCCTCAGGGTGCAAAAGCATCTGTCTCTTCTGACTATTATTCTGTTTATGACTCATCTTCCACTGAGGTACGTTTCTATAACAAAGACGGAACCGAACAGGGACAGATTAAACGGAGCGGATTTCCTTTTTTCCAGGGAAACAAAATTTTCATATTCCTTCCGGGAGGAAGTTCATTTGCCAGATGCGGAGACAGAGGTGACATACTCTGGACTTACGAGGGTGTAATGCCTGTTACTGCCTTTTCGGCACGGGAAAACTTCTGCGCAGCTGGTTTCAGCGACGGAACCATCAAAGTCTTTGACTGTTCTACAGGTGAAATCACACTGGACTACGCACCGGGAGGAAGCGACTTCCCTGCAGTCCTTGGTCTTGATATTTCAAAAGACGGAAACTATATTGCCTCAGTTTCAGGCCAGGAAAAACAGAGATTTGTTCTTGCCCGCAAGGAAAACACTCAGGTAAAAATTATCAGTCACGATTTCCTTCCTGACGAACTTACATTCCAGACTCTTGTACGTTTTTCAGAAAACGAAGATACAGTTTACTTCAACTTCAAAGGCGGTATGGGCTTCCTTAATATGGCTGACAATACAATCAACCACATTAAAATCGGTTCAAGAATTATTTCAGCAGAAGAAAGCAACGACCAAATCTTTCTTCTTGGAAAAGAAGGAAAAACCTACACTGTTTATGTAATTGAAAAAACAAATTCTCTTGGCGGCAGTTTCAGCTTCCATGCTGACTCGGCATTCATCAAAGCAGAAGGAAACAGTCTGTTCGTAGGAAAAGACACTTCCCTTTCAAAAATCAGAATCATCAAGAAGTAAAATATGAAAAAGACAGCTGCATTTTTAGGACTTTTTGCCGTATCAACTGCACTCTTTGCTTTTGAATGGCCACAGAACAACACAACCCTGGATTCAATCGTAACCCCGTTCGGACAGAAGAAAGAAAATTCAGTTTCCTCTTCCATGATTCTTTACGAAAAACCACAAAAAGATCCTAAGGAAGCCGAAGAATTCGTTTCGGAAGTAAAAGCCTGCCATTCAGGAACAGTTACCTGCATCCTTACAGATTTTGAAGACGACAATGACTTTTTTCCATCTACCCTTGGAAATGCCGTTATCCTTGACCATGGCGACAATATTGTTTCTGTATACGGAAACCTTTCTGAAATAACTGAACTACCAGCCCGGCTTTCAGAATCTGAATTGATCGGAAAGACAGGAAACTCTGCCTGGACACAAGTAAAAAATGCACTTGAATTCCAGATTAATGACAACAAAAACAAAACTGCGGTGAATCCAAGATTCATTCTGCCACGCATGGAAAAAGAGCCTTTAAATGCGGCTTCAGAAATTGTTCTTGAAAACAAGGATGGCAAACGTTATGAACTTTCTTCAGACAGAGCATTTGCTTCCGGGGTTTACAGAATTTACCAGAAAAGAAACGAAAAAAATGTTCCTGCAAGAGTAAGCGTTTCACTCAACGGTGAGATTTCAGATGTTCTTGTTTTTGATACTTTAAGACAGGATGATTCGATGGTAAAGATTTCGGGAAGTAAGAAGAAATACAGCGGAAAAGAATTGTATCCCGACAACAAACTTTTCCTTTCAGGAGAAATCCGCCTGACACCAGGAAAATCTGTTCTTACAATTGAAAACAGAAATCATCTTGATGACAAGCGGACTTCAAATTTCAGCATTACTGCCTACTGATTAGAATACAGCTACAACTTCGCCGTTTGGATAGTTCTTCTTGATATAATCGCGAACTTTAGCACTCTTAAGAGCCTTTGCAACTGCCTGGATTCCCTTTTCGTTCTGGCGGCCGTCTTTTGCTGTCAGAATGTTTACGTAAGGAGAATCTGAACCTTCAACAAAAAGTCCGTCCTTTGTTGCAGTAAGACCTGCAGGGATAGCATAGTTTCCGTTGATTACAGCACCATCTACATCTCCAAGAACACGTGGAAGTGAAGCAGCTTCGATTTCTGTGAACTTCAGGTTCTTTGGGTTTGATGTAATATCTGAAGGAATAGCTGTAAGTCCTGCAGAAGGATCAAGAGTAATCAGACCAGCTGACTGCAGAAGAAGAAGTGCGCGACCTTCATTTGTAGGGTCATTTGGAATTGCAATGTTAGCTTTGTCAGCGATATCTGCAAGAGTCTTTGCCTTTTTTGAGTAAAGAGCAAGAGGTTCTACATGAATACCTGCAACGTTTACCAGGTGGTAGCCTTTTTCAGCATTGAATGAATCCATGTATGGTGCGTGCTGGAAGAAGTTTGCATCGATTTCGTTTGATTCAACTGCATCGTTTGGTGTTACGTAATCTGTGAATTCAATTACTTTAAGAGTAATACCTTCAGCTTTCAGATCGTCAACGATGAGATTAAGAAGAGCTGCATGTGGCTCTGGTGTTGCTCCAACTTTTACAACATTTTCCTTTGAAGCCTTTTTACAGCCTGAAAGAAGAGCTGTAAGTGCAAGTGTTACAATAAGAAGTTTTTTCATTATATTCTCCTTTGAAGTAAAAAAAATACTGTCCTGCAATCAGGACAGTATTAATATATAAAAAAACGTATCTCTTTGAAAATACTAGTTTTATATAGTCAGCTATAGAAATTATCTATAACCGACCAGACTTTCTACAGTCCGTATGTACTGATGAATACACCGGCTGCAATTGCAGTACCGATAACACCAGATACGTTTGGTCCCATAGCGTGCATAAGAAGGAAGTTTGAAGGATCGTATTCCATACCAACTTTGTTTGCAACGCGGGCTGCCATTGGAACGGCAGAAACACCTGCTGAACCGATAAGAGGATTGATCTTTTCTTTCAGGAACAGGTTCATAATTTTTGCCATGATAAGACCACCGGCTGTTGCAATCATGAAGGCAACAAGACCAAGGGCGATGATACCAAGTGAGTTTCCGTTACAGATCTTTTCTGGAGTCATCTGAGCACCAACACCAAGAGAAAGGAGAATTGAAACGATATTCATCAGTTCATTTTCCATTGTCTTAGAAAGGCGTTCTACTACACCACACTGTTTTACGAAGTTACCGAATGCAAGCATACCGATAAGAGGTGCTGCAGGTGGAAGAAGAAGTGCTGTGATAACGAGAAGCATCAGTGGGAACAGAACTTTTTCTGTTTTTGAAACAACGCGCATCTGCTTCATTTTGATGTGACGTTCTTTGTCTGTTGTGAGAAGCTTCATGATAGGTGGCTGGATCATAGGAACCAGAGCCATGTAAGAGTAAGCTGCAACAGCAATAACACCCATCATTTCAGGAGCAAGTTTTCCTGAAACGTAAATTGATGTAGGACCGTCAGCACCACCGATGATAGCGATAGCAGAAGCCTGAAGCATTGTGTAATCGATACCAGGAATGAAGTTCAGACATGCAACACCGAAGAGAGTTGCGAAAACACCAAGCTGGGCAGCTCCACCAAGGAGAGCCATCTTAGGGTTAGCGATAAGAGGTCCGAAGTCAGTCATAGCACCAATACCCATGAAGATGAGCATCGGGAAGAATTCGTTTCCAACACCTGCACTGTAAATGATGTGAAGCATACCGTGTGGTGCGTCACCCATTCCGGCACCAGGAATGTTTACGAGAATTGTACCGAATCCGATCGGGATCAGAAGAAGCGGTTCAAATCCTTTAGCAACAGCAAGGTAAACGATAAGGAAACCGATTGCCAGCATAAGAAGTCTCTGCCAGCCAGGAACTGTTACGTCAGAACCGTAAGCATCGGCAGTTTTTGTCATTTCTTCTGCAGCAAGCTTAGCAGCTTCTTTTTCTTCAGCTGTTTCAGGCTTGATCAGTTTGTAAATACCTGTAGATTTACCAATATTCTTGATGAATTCTTTTGGTTCAATACGAGGAGTATTTTCTGACCCCTTGATGATTGTTGAAGATGCATAGGAAGCACCTGCATCAGATGAAGCAGTCTTTTCCCCTTTGCATCCTGACATACCCATAGAAACTGCCAGTGAAATCAGACAGATTGCAACACAGGCTCTGAGGGTATTTTTCTTTACTTTGTCTTTTTCTTTATTTACTAATGTTTCCATTATTAAGTCCTTAATTTCTTTCAGAGCCAGTAATTACTGGATTGTAGCCACTACTGTTCCGGCAGCAATCTGTGTACCAGGCTGTGCAACAAAGTGAACTTTTCCGGCATTTCCAGCCTTGATTTCAAGTTCCATCTTCATAGATTCTACGAGAAGGATTGTTGTGTCAGCACTTACTGAAGCACCTTCCTGTACAACATACTTAAGAAGTGTACCGGCAACTGGAGCTTCAACATTCTTTCCGCCTGCAGGAGCTGCAGCGGCTGGAGCTGCAGCAGCAGGTGCTGCAGCTGGAGCTGGGGCAACAGGAGCAGGAGCTGCCTGTACAACAGCACCACCGATTGATCCCAGTTTCTGGTCAGCCTGAACCTGAGTTCCTGTCTGAACTGTGAATGTGATTTTTCCGTCGCATGGAGCTTTTACTTCAAGTTCCATCTTCATAGATTCGATCATGAGAACAGTGTCGCCCTTCTTAACCTGTGCACCTTCCTGTGCAACATAACGAAGAACTGTACCTGCAACCGGAGACTTAATGTCTTCTCCACCAGTAACTACTGTTGCGGCTGGAGCGGCAGCTGGAGCAGCGCCTGCTGCACCGAATGATACGTTGTAAGCTTTTCCGTTTACGTTAACGCTCATTGTGTCACCAGAACCAGAAGCAGTTACATTGTAAGCTGTTCCGTTTACGTTTACTGTGTAAGAACCGTTTGCTGAAGAAGATTTAACTTCAGCTGGAGCTTCTTTCTTAGCGAAAGTAGAAGCAGCATCAACTGGACCGTTTGCACGAGTCTTGAAGAATTTTTCTGCAACCTGTGGGAACATAGCGTATGTAAGAACATCTTCGTCAGATCCGTTTCCGCCTGCAGCTTTTGCAGCTTCAACCATTTTGTTCCATTCTGGTTCAATTTTGTCAGCAGGACGACAAGTCATAACTTCTGTCATCTTGTTCTGTGCAAGACCCTGAGCTACAACGTCTGGGTTTGCTGCTGTTGGGAGAGCCCCGAACTTACCTGTTACCAGGTTAGCGAAGTCAGCAGTCATCATCTTGTAGCGGCCCTGGATTACGTTGAATACAGCCTGTGTACCAACAATCTGTGATGTTGGAGTTACAAGTGGAACGTAACCTGCATCTTTGTGTACTTTTGGAAGTTCTTCGAGAACTGCATCCATCTTGTCACCGGCACCCATCTGTTTGAGCTGGGACTCAAGGTTAGAAAGCATTCCGCCAGGTACCTGAGAAAGAAGGATACGTGTATCAGCACCAAGGAATGCAGATTCAAGTGATGAATAGTGCTTGCGAACTTCACGGAAGTAAGCTGCGATTTCAAGAAGAAGTTTTGTATCAAGTTCTGTATCGTATTCTGTGCCTTTGAGCATTTCTACGATTGTTTCTGTTGGTGAGTGTGATGTACCCATAGACATGGAAGAAATAGCTGTATCTACGATGTCAGCACCTGCTTCGATTCCTTTAAGGAGTGAAGCAACAGAAAGACCTGTTGTAGCGTGTGAGTGGATTTCTACAGGAAGATCTACTTTAGCTTTGATAGCTTTAACAAGGTCATAAGCTTCGTATGGTTTAAGAAGACCTGACATATCTTTGATACAGATAGAGTCTGCACCGAAGTCAGCGTATGTTTTTGCCAGTTCTGCATATTTTTCATTTGTGTGGAATGGTGTTACGGCATAAGAAATAGCCATCTGAACATCTACACCAGACTTTTTAGCAGCTTTTGTAGCGCATTCCATGTTGCGTGGGTCGTTACATGCATCGAAAATACGGAAACATCCGATACCGTTCTTTGCAGCTGTTTCAACGAATTTTTCTACAACATCGTCTGCGTAGTGTTTGTAACCAAGAAGGTTCTGTGCACGGAGCAGCATCATGATTTTTGTATCAGGCATTGCTGCATGCAGCTTGCGGAGACGATCCCATGGATCTTCGTTCAGGAAGCGGATACAAGAGTCATAAGTAGCTCCACCCCAACCTTCTACATATTTATATCCAACTTTATTGAGCTTATCGCAGATAGGAAGCATATCTGCAGTAGTCATACGTGTAGCGTGAAGCGACTGATGAGCATCACGGATTGCCAGTTCTGAAATTCCAACTTTTGCCATTTTTTATCCCCTTGTTTATGAATTTTTAGCTTTAATTGCAGCGGCGATTGCGGCTACTATTTCTGTTTCATCTGCTGCAGCTGGTGCGGCGGCAGAAGCCGGTGCTTCTACAGGCTTATCCTTATCTTTTCCGAGAAGGTGCAGAACGCCATGAAGAGCATACATACAGATAATCAGAATGATAAGGAAGCTGAATACAACACCCATACCAAGCAAAGTCAAAAGTCCGGCTTGACCAAGCATCTCTGTGATTGTCATATATCCTCCAAAAATCGAAAAATTTTTCCCGATTTTAAATTTTCTTTGACGTGATTATAGAGAAAAAATACTGTTTTTTCAATTAAGGTACCCTAAGGGTTTTTTCTTACTTTAAAAATAAAGGCCCTTGGAAAGCATTTTTTTTTGATTTTCTTCAATAATAATAGTAAAATGTCATTAAGGTGGGATAATGAAAAAACTGTTTTCTATATTTATAATCGTTTTAACTCTGTTTTCTGTAATTTCATGCAATAAAACTGAAGAACTTGATGAAGCTGACATTGAAGAGCGCCTGTTGCAGTCAGGTTCAGATTTTGATGAAAAAACTCAATACAAACCTTATAAAAACGAATCTTTTATTCCTGGAACCGTAAAAGGAAGCTGGAATTCAACCATTTCAAATGAACCAAAGACATTCAACCAGCTTATTGCCGAGCGTGACGCAGAAAGCAACGGCCTTATCAGCATGACACTGGACTATCTTGTAGATTACAATCCGGTTACAAGAGAATGGACCCCTCAGGCCACTTATTTTTCTATTGAAACCGATAAAGAAAAAGGAACTCTTACAGTTCATTATACAATCCGCGAAAATCTTTTCTGGACCTGGTACGGAAAAGAGGAAAAAGTTCCTGTTACATCAAACGACATTGCATTCTGGTACAACGTAATCGAAGCAAATCCTGAATTCCAGGCTTCAGGATACGGAAGCCATACAGTTGAAATGCCAGACGGTTCAGAAAGTGAAATCCGCTGTGTTGTAATTGACGACCGTAATTTTGACTTTGTTTTCCCGCGTATTGTGGCTAATCCTCTCCTTTCCACAAACATGGAATTCTGCCCTTCCTTCATTTTTGAAAAAGCCTATAAGGAAGGCGGTGCTGAAGCAGTAAAGAATCTTTTTGCCGTTGATACAGATCCAAAAGAAATCCCATCTATGGGAAAATGGTACATCACTGAATATACACCGGGTCAGAGAGTAATTTACAAAAGAAACCCGAATTACTGGAAAAAAGACGAAAACGGAACATCAATTCCTTACTATGAAGAAGAAATCGTTTCCATCATCAGTGACCAGAACACAGAATACCTTCTCTTCCAGCAGGGCAAAAAGGAAACTTTCACACCACGCCCTGAAGAAGTAAGCGACCTGGTTAACAATCAGAAAGATGATTACACAGTATTCCGTGCCGACGGTTCTATGGGAGCTTCCCTCTGGAGTTTCAACCAGAATCCTGCAAATTCCGAAAAACCTTACTACAAATGGTTCACAAAAAAGGAATTCCGCCAGGCTATGAGCTGTCTCTTGAACCGCGAACGAATCGTGAAGCAGGCATACCGTGGCCTTGCCCAGCCGAAGACCGATTTCTTCCCGGAAGCAAACCCTGCCTACAACAAAGACATTAAGCTTGAGTATCTTTTTGATTTTGACAAAGCTGTTTCCCTTCTTGAAAAATGCGGAATGAAAAAAGGCTCCGACGGCCTTTTATATGATGCAGACGGAATAAAGGTTGAATATGACCTTATGATTCCTGCAAACCAGACAGTTGCAAATGATATTGCGCTGATTATTGCAGATGAACAGAAAAAAGCCGGAATCACAGTAAACATCCGTCAGATTGATTTCCAGAAAATGGTAGAAATGCTTACTGCCACCTATGACTGGGAAAGCGTAATTATTGGACTTGGTTCAAATATGTGGCCTACACAAGGAGCCAACGTATGGCCAAGCCACGGAAATCTTCACCTGTGGCATCCTTCCCAGGAAAAACCTTACACAGAATGGGAAGCACGCATTGATTACCTTTACAACGAAGGCAACTACACCGCAGACCAGGACAAGGCTCAGAAAATCTGGGATGAATACCAGAAGCTGATTCTTGAAGAATGTCCTGTAATTTACCTTATGAGATCAAAATCTTTCTTTGCTATCAGAAACAAATGGGATCTGGGCAACGTTTACTACGACAACCTTTCGGGTGCTAAAATCGAAAGAGTATTCTTGAAGCAGGAATAAAATGAAAAACCCGTTCAAAAAGTATCCTTTAGTTCTTTTCATAACAAAAAGAATATGCACAATGCTGGTTCTTCTGTTTCTTCTGGGGCTTTCCCTTTTCGGCCTTATGGCTCTGGCCCCGGGAGACATCGTTGACCAGATGATGACACAGCAGATCATGAGCAGCGCAGACGGTGACTCAAAGGCCGGAAACAAGAACTCCAGCCAGGAGATTGTTTTTGCCGGAAACCAGCTGGAAGAGACCAGAAAAGAATTCGGTCTGGACCAGCCTTTTTACATCCAGTACTTTAAATGGCTCAAACGTGTATTTGTGAACCATGACCTTGGGGTAAGCATCATTTCCCGGGCTCCCGTTTCATTTTTAATTAAATCCCGCCTGTGGAATTCTGTGCTTCTGAACCTGATTTCCCTGGTTTTCATTACAGTCATTTCATTCCTTCTTGGAGTTTATTTTTCAAGCAAGGCCGGAACAAATATAGACATTGCCGTTTCTTTCTTTGCCCTCTTCTTCCATGCGTTCCCTGGAATCCTTCTTCTGATTCTTATGCAGCTTTTTGCGTCCATAACGGGCCTCTTCCCGGTAACAGGTTACCCGGATTTCCCCTTCAGTGCCGCTCCAGGAAAATTCGTTTTCAGTTACATGCACCATGTTTTCCTTCCTCTCCTTTGTGCATTCCTTGGGGGAATAGGAAGTACAATGCGAACTATACGTGCCACAATGCTGGACCAACTTGGAATGCCTTACATTTTCGCACTCAGAGCCCGCGGCATAAGCGAAAAGCGTGTTTATCTGAACCATGCTTTCAGAAACACCCTGAATCCGTACATTACAGGAAGTGCCAATTTGCTTGCCGGACTTTTTTCCGGATCCCTCATTCTTGAAATCATCTTTGCATATCCTGGAATCGGACGCCTTATGTACGAAGCTGTAATGCAGGAAGACATAAATCTTGTTCTTTCAAACAGCATGTTCATTTCGCTGCTTGTTCTTGTGGGAATGGTCATAAGCGACATTCTTCTGGCAGTTGTAGATCCTCGAATCAGGTACGGTAAATAATGAAAAAGTTTTTGAAATATCTTAAGGGGCGCCCTGTTGCAATGGTTTCCCTTGTAATTCTTCTTGTTCTCTACGTGGTAATGATATTTGCAGATTTCTTTGCTCCTTACCCGGCAACCATGACCCATGCAGAAAATTCTTTTCATCCTGCAAACCTTCAGCTCACAGGGCACGGTCTTGTTGCCCGCGAATACAGAGTCATTGACCGTACAACCTTCAAATATGCCAGAGTAAAGGGAAAAGAATATCCCGTACGTTTTTTTGTAAAAGGCGAAGAATACAAAATCTTTGGGACCATTCCATGCCGCATCAGGCTCATGGGAACAAAACCTGACAAAAACGGAAAGACTTATCCTCTTTACCTTTGGGGCGCAGACAATCTTGGCCGTGACCTTTTTTCGCGGGTTGTTTACGGAAGCAGGATTTCATTGACAATCGGATTCATTGCATCGGCAATATCTCTTGTCCTTTCAATTCTTCTTGGAGGACTTGCAGGTTTCTACGGAGGAAAAACGGACTGGACAATTATGCGCCTTGCAGAATTCTTCATGCTGATCCCGTCGCTTTATTTCATTCTGTTTCTCCGTTCCCTTCTGAATACAAAGATGGATTCAGGAACTTCCTACATGCTGATTACGCTGATTCTTTCACTTGTAGGCTGGCCTGGCTCTGCCAGAACGCTCCGCGGAATGATTCATTCCCTGAAGCGCGAAGAATTTATTCTGAACGCACAGAACGAAGGAATTCCTTCGCCTGTCATCATTTTCCGTCACATCATTCCTCAGATGGCGAGTCTCCTTATTGTAAGTACTACACTTTCAGTTCCGGGCTTCATTATGAGTGAGACTACTCTTTCCTACCTGGGACTTGGAATTGCAGACCCGGCAGTAAGCTGGGGTTCTCTGATCAACCGCGACATTTCAACTTTAAGCAACCTGAAAAAATTCCCGTGGCTTCTTGATCCTGTTTGGATGCTTCTTCTTGTAACCCTTGCGTTCAATTTCGTAGGCGACGCAATGCGCGACTTCTTTGATCCGTTCCATGTAGTTTTCAAAAAGAAGAGCCTTAAGAAACTTTTCGGAAAAGAAAGCAAAGAAGAAAATGAAACAAAAGAAAACGCAACACCAGATTCAGATTCACTCCTTGAAATCAGAAACCTGAACGTTACATTCCATATGATAAAAGGAGCGGAAAAGTATTCTGTTCCGGCCGTAAAAAACGTTAGTTACAAACTTTACGAAGGTGAGATTCTTGGAATCGTTGGTGAGTCAGGAAGCGGAAAATCCGTTTCGTCAACGGCTATACCGGGACTCCTTCCGGCAAACGCAGAAGTGACAGGTCACATTTTCTACAAAGGTACTGACCTTCTTTCATTAAATCAGAACGAACTCCGCCAGTACCGCGGAAAGAAAATCGGATACATTTTCCAGGAACCTGGAAGAAGCTTTGATCCTCTCCAGAATATTGGAAGTGCCTTCCTGGAAACCTTCAGGAATTCGGATCCTGAAATCACCATTGAAGAAGCAGATAAAAAGGCCGTTGAACTTCTGACTGAAGTTGGAATTCCTTCACCTGAGTCCCGCCTTAAGAATTTTCCGCACCAGTTTTCTGGAGGACAGCTTCAGAGAATCGGAATTGCGCTGGCTCTGGCACAGAACTGTGAAGTGGTAATTGCAGACGAACCTACCACAGCACTGGACGTAACAATCCAGGCCCAGATTGTAAGCCTTCTTCTAAAGCTGAAAAAAGAACGAAATTTAAGCATCATTTTCATCAGCCACAACATAAATCTGGTGTCTGAAATTTCAGACAGGATTCTTGTAATGTACAACGGATGTGTTGTAGAAAGCGGAAATGCGCAAAATGTAATGACAAATGCAGTACATCCGTATACAAAAGCACTGATTTCATCGGTTCCTGAGTTCGGAAGCCATTATACAAAGGGTAAAATGGCCTTTATTAGCGAAGAAATGAGGAAATCGTTTCCTGTAAAAGGTGAGTAAAATGTGTGACAAAATACTGGAAATCAAGCAAATTTACATGGATTTTAACCTGAATGCCGGTTTCTTTGCACGTAACGAAAAACGTGTTTACGCAGTAAATGACCTTTCATTTACTTTGGAAAAAGGAAAAACTTACGGCATTGTAGGAGAATCCGGCTGCGGAAAAACCACAACAGCCCGCCTTGTTTCAAAGATGTATAAGCCTACTTCAGGCGAAATCCTTTACTACGGAAACAAGGCTGAAGGCGAAAACATTTTTTCTTTCAATAAAAAAGAATCAAAAGCTTATCTTGAAAAAGTGAAATACGTTTTCCAGGATCCTTCCCGCTCACTGAACCCAAGAATGAATATTGAAGACCTCCTCACTTCTGGCCTCCGTTATTCTTCTTTATGGAACGGAAAGGAAGCTGCAAAACAGAAAGCTGCTGAAGCCCTTAAAGAAGTTGGTCTTAATCCAGATGACCTTTCACGCCACCCCCAGGAATTTTCTGGCGGGCAGCGGCAGAGAATCAGCATTGCCCGCGGCCTTATCATGGAACCGGAAGTCCTCATTTGTGACGAAGTTGTTTCTGCCCTTGATGTTTCGGTTCAGGGCCAGATCATCAACCTCCTTTCGGAACTAAAAGAAAAACGAAATCTTTCGTACATCTTCATAACTCACGACCTTCGTGTTGCCACTTATTTCTGCGACACAATCGGGGTAATGTACAGAGGAAAACTTGTAGAAGAAGGACCAGCCGAAAACTTCTGGAAGGACTGCCGTCACCCATACACCAAACTTTTGTTTGAAGGAGCCATGAACACAAAGACACAGAGCAGTTCAGAAGTGCGCTCGGTTCTGAATATGGAAGAAGGCTGTCCGTTCTATGAC
>JAZLIM010000071.1:0-32535 GCA_045617385.1 Treponema sp. | reverse complement strand
AAATCTTTCGGAACAGTATGATGAAAAAGGAATTCGCAATATGACAAAGTACACACAGGAAGATGGTCAGCGCAGAGTTGATGAACTCCTTGGAAAGCTGAAAGCCTGGAACGGCGAGGACAGCAAGCTGTACAAAGATTTCTGCGCAAAGGCAGGTTTATAGAAAATGTCACTGTGGCGGATAAAGGACGAGCTTGGAAATCCCAGCCGTCCTCAGAAAACTATGTTTCTGATTTCGGCTTTTTTTGATCCTCTTACAAACCGGGTTTTGCAGAACCTGATTAATGGAATTGCAGACATAACAGGAAATCAATTTATGCTGGAGTTTAATGTTCCGCCACATCTGACTTTCCTTCAGATTCAGACCCGCACCGGTCAGGTGCAGCTTGAACAGGCGGTGAAGAATCTTGAAGGAAAACTTCAGTCAATTCCATTGGTGTTTACAGCTTGTGGTTCAGAAATTCCAAATGTGGTTTATGCAAAAGTCAGAATGACAGATGAACTTAAAACCCAGCTCAATCTGGTTTATGAAGAAATTATCAAAATCCCTGATGTAAAAATAAATCCACATTATCTGCCTGAAAATATTTTTCCACATGTGACACTTGGTAAAACTTTAACCCGGGAACAGCAGGCGGCCGCCATGGATTATGTGAAAAAAAACTTTTCTATGTTCCAGGGGAATATTTCCGAAGTGGCCCTTACATGTGGAAAGCCGCCTTATCCGCTTGTATATTTTTCCATCCGATGAATAAAGCTTTGCTATATGCTTTAATGTAATAACAAGGAAATAAAGCAATGGCAAAAATTCATTTTAAGAAAATTATTGGTGCAGTACTTCTTGCAGGAATTCTGCTTTCAAGTTGTGCTTCTAGTGGAAGTAAACAAGAAAATGTTTCAGCAAAGTATGCAGGAAAGACTGTTGAAGAAATTCTAAAAAGTCTGACGCTGGAAGAAAAAGCGGCTCAGATGGTCCAGCCAGCAGTGTATCGTCTTTCAACGAAGGACTGCGAGAAAACCTGTTACGGAAGCATTCTTTCAAACATCGGGTCTCCAGATGCAAAAACCTGGCGTTATGTAATAGACGGACTTCAGAAAGCAACACTTAAGACCACAGCAGCGGTTCCTTTCCTTTACGGGCAGGATGATGTTCACGGGGTAAACTATTGCCGCAATGCTGTTTACTTCCCGCATAACATCGGGCTTGGGGCAGCAAATGATCCCGAACTGATGTATAAGGTGGGACTAGCCACGGCCGATGAAGCAAAGCTTTGTCACATGCTCTGGAACTTTGCCCCATGTGTTGCACAGTCTGCAGACCCTCGCTGGGGACGAACATATGAAAGTTTCGGTGCTGATCTTGAACGCATAAAAGCTCTCTCTGTTCCTTATACCCGCGGTCTGATTGATGGCGGAGTAGCTGCCTGCCCAAAGCATTTCTTTGGAGACGGAAATGTAGCTTTCGGAACAGGGGACTGTAAGTTTGATAAAAAACTTATGGACCGTGGTCAGGCAACTTTGTCAGATGAAGAAATTGAAAAACTGCTTTCGGTTTATCAGGAACTGGTAAATGCCGGTGCGCAGACAATCATGGTTTCTTTTTCCAGTTTGAACGGCGTGAAAATGCATGAAAACAAAAAGTATATTGATTATCTGAAAAATGAAATGGACTTTGACGGATTCATTATAAGTGACTGGAACGGTATTCAGCTGAACAAAGAAGACACATATGAAGAACAGATTATTGCTTCAATCAATGCGGGCGTAGACATGATGATGGAAGTTGACACATTTGATAAAGCAATAGGAATTGTTGTGGATGCAGTTAATGAAGGTTCCATTTCAATTGAGCGAATTGATGATGCAGTTAGCCGTATTCTCAAGGTAAAAAAAGATCTGGGTCTTTTTGAAGATCCTATGTTCACAGAAATACAAACAGTAAAGAAAGAAACCGGTTCAGAAGAATACAGAAAGCTTGCAGAAAAACTTGTTGAAGAAAGTCTTGTACTTTTAAAAAACAAGAACAATGTTTTGCCGTTGAAAAGCGGAACAAATGTTTATATATGCGGACCGTCGGCAGACAGCACTGCAAATCAGTGTGGTGGCTGGACGATTGACTGGAACGGAAGCAGTATAGAACCAATCCCGGGAGGGACTACAATCAGGAAGGGTTTTGAAAAAGTAGCACCAGAAACCGGAATCAAAATTGTTAAGAAACCTGAAAACGCTGACGTGATTCTTCTTTGTGTTGGGGAACAGCCTTATGCAGAATGGAATGGAGATTCGGCAGACATTGAACTCTGCGGTTCGAAAGGACTGGACGGAAACAGAAATTCAATTAGTAAAGCAAAGGAATACGGAAAGCCTGTTGTAACCTGTATTATTGCCGGCCGTCAGGTCATTTATGAAAAATACGATGATTTCTGGGATGGAGTTGTAATGTGCTATCTTCCAGGGTCAGAAGGACAGGGCGTTGCAAATGTTCTTACAGGAAAGGCTCCGTTTACAGGAAAACTTCCAAGCCCGTGGTATTCATCAGTTGAACAGATTGGAACCGGGGACTGTAAATTCCCAATCGGTTATGGTCTTGAATACTGACCAAATAAAGAGGCATGCCTACAGGTATGCCTCTTTATTTGGGAGTCAGAAAAATCTATTTTTCAAAGTCTAAAAGTATTGCACGGCATGGAGCACCGTCAGAACCGCCAAGGTTCAGCGGAGCCGCGTTCAGGAAATAAACTCCCTCAGGAACTTCCGAAAGGCGGATGCCTTCAAGAAGTACAACTTCCTTTTTAAGGAGAATATAATGAACCGCGGCTGGAGCGTTTAATGGTCCTACAGTCTGTGATTCGTTCCCGATAAGGTCAATTCCGGCATCTGCAAAAACCTGGGCAGCTTCTTCGGAAACCGTAGTATTCCCCTTAAGAAGAATCCTTTTCCCGGCTTCTGCCTTAATTTGTACTGCTTTTGTAAGTACATTTTCCGCATCTTTTGCAGTTAAAACGCCTTCAAAATCGGCCACGAAACACCAGCCGCAGAATTTTTCCAGCTTTATCTGGTCTATGGTTTTACCGTCACCATAAAAGTGGAAAGGAGCATCTACATGGGTTCCATTGTGAGCGCACATGTTGAGGGCAGTCAGATTGCAGATTTCGCCCTTAGCAGTTTCCATCTTTACGATTCTTTCCGGAACAGGGTCTCCGGGGAAAACAGCGCAGGAAAAAACTTCCTGCGAAATATCAAAATACTTCATGAGAAAATAATACCTCGTTGGATTTAGTTTGCACGGATTTTATCAAGGAATTCTGATTCCGGAACAGGCTTTGAGTAGTAGTAACCCTGAATCTTGTCGCAGCCGGCAGAACGCAGGAAGTCTACCTGTTCCTTGCTTTCGGCACCTTCTGCCAGACATACAAATCCCAGATGTTTTGACATTGTGATGATGTCCTTGATCAGGTAGTTTTCGCGGGTTTCAGATTTATCAAAACTGATTACGTCTACAAAGCTCTTGTCGATTTTAAGAGTGTCCATCGGAATCTTACGCAGGATGCTGAGCGAAGAGTAACCGGTACCGAAATCATCAAGTGAAACCATAAAGCCCAGAGAGTGCAGGTCATTCAGAAGTCCGATCATGGCGGCATCATCATTGTAGGCTGCACTTTCGGTAAGTTCGAATTCAATCAGGTTGTGGGGAATGGCCGCGGCATCAATAACACTCAGAAGATCGTTCTTAAGGTGAGGGCTCTTAACGCGGATGCGTGAAAGGTTTACCGAAACAGGAACAGGAGTAAGGCCTTCCTTTATCATGCGGGCCAGAAGGTCGCATACCAGGCGGAGTACTTCCTGATCAATTTTTGAGATCATTCCTGTTTCTTCAAAAAGCGGAATGAACTCATAAGGAGGAAGCATTTTCTTGTGTTCATAGTTCCAGCGGACAAGGGCTTCTGCCCCAACGATTTTTTCTGTGTGGATGTCGAACTTTGGCTGAAGGTAAACCTGGAATTCGTTCTGGGCAATGGCCTCATCAATTCTTGCAAGGAGCTTCTTGCCTTTGATAACCCCTTCGTACATTTCGTCATTGAAGAAGAAAATTTCAGTCTTGTGGTAAGCCTGGCCAAGATTCTGGGCAACCTTTGCATAGTCTGCAACGCGGTCATCGGTGGCAAGAGCATCGTCGGCAGTAACAACTCCGCAGCGGTAATAAATCTTGTAGCGCTGGTTACATGGAAGGCGTGAAACCTTCTCAAAGAAGGCAGTAAGTTTCTGTGTAATTTCTTCTTCAGGCAGAACTTTCAGCATCATTGAAAAGTTGTCGTTGTCACATCGGCAGGCCTGTAAAACCCATCCGGCGCGGCGTTCTTCTTCAAGAGCGTTGCAGATGGAAATAAGAAGATCGTTTGCAGCCTCATGGCCGTAAATATCATTGACCATTTTCATGTCTTTGATATTGAAATGGGCAAAACAGAACGGAGTATCGTCACGGTAACGCTTATCAAGATGTTTCCACATATAAGTCCAGTTGTAATAACCGGTTATGCTGTCATGATAAATGCGGTGATACAATTCTTCTTTTGTCATTTCGGACATGTTACGTCCGTTTTCAAAATGACTGTTCTTTAAGTTTTTCAGTTCCAGGCCCATAGATAAACTATATCATAATCTGATTTGACGGCAAGCATTTAATGATTCATACTTTTATTAGAGGAGTGGAATAACAAGGATTTATGTCGTTCAATTCATTTGTCTTTAAAAGAATGTGTACAAAATCGGACAGAAAAAGGGACAAAGATCTTATGGCCCCTGATTCGGTTCATGCCGCAAAAGATATAGCCTACAAAAACGGCGGAAAATATAACCTTCTGGATGTGTATTACCCGAAAGGAACATCCGGAAAACTGCCCGTAATCGTGAATATTCACGGCGGCGGATACGTTTATGGAACAAAGGAAGTTTATTTTCACTACGGAATGTATCTTGCCAGCCAGGGCTTCACTGTAGTGAATTTCAACTACCACCTGGCACCAAAGCACCGTTTTCCGTCTCAGCTTAAAGAAATCAATTCAGTATTTGAATGGATTGCAGGAAATGCTGACCAGTATTACATGGATCTTGAAAACGTTTTTGTTGTTGGTGATTCCGCAGGTGCCCAGCTGAACAGCCAGTATGCGGCCATCTTTACAAATCCGGAATATGCCGCCATGTTCGGGATTTCAACACCAAAAGAAATCAAAATGAAGGCCGTTGCCCTGAACTGCGGATTCTACACATTTGATTTTGTGAACGATGCTTCGAAAAAAATTAAGACCGACGGCATTCATATGGACTATCTGGGAAAGAAAATCTCGGAGCAGACAATGAAGCTTCTGGATGTAACCGGAAACATTACGGAAAATTATCCGCCAAGCTTTGTGATGACAAGTGAATATGACTTCCTGAAGGGGAACGCAGAGCCAATGTATAATTTCCTGAAAGGAAAGGGCATTGACTGCGAGATGAAGCTTTACGGAAAGGAAGGGCAGACATACATGAGTCACGTTTTCCACGTGAACATGAACCTGGAAGAAGCAAAGGAATGCAATCTGGATGAGATTGCGTTTTTCAGAAAGTATATAAGCTAGCAGGAAAATACCATGACCAAAGAAGAGCTGGAAAAAACAAAGCAGACTGTTGGAGAAACAGTTCAGAAGATTGTTACCATAGACGCAAGGATTGCAGAGTTCCAGGAGCAGTACAAGAAACTTCTGGAAATGCGCCGGCGAGGAATCCTTTACTGCGCACAGGTTCTTAAACCGCTGAATGACGAAGGCCGCGACCAGTGTCTGGAAGGGGCTTCGGAAAAGATCTCGGAAGAAATCCGTTCAAACATGTTCATGTTCAACGATCTTGCAAAACTTGATAAGCGTGATCTTCAGAAAATCCTTTTCAAGTGCAGTACCGATGATCTGGCCTGGGCAGTGAAGCTTCTGGACAATACTCCTGTGAAGAAGCAGATTTTTTCGAACGTATCCAAGAATAACCTGCAGATGATCCGGGAAAAGGAAAACTCCCTTGGAGATCCGGCGGCTGTAGACAAGAAGGAAGTTGCTGCCGCCCAGCGAAAGATAATCGACCTGGCCCTGCAGATGGAAAAGGCCGGCGAAATAGTTTTCCCGGAAGGGGTTTAAAAACAGAAAAGGACACCGTGAAGGTGTCCTTTTTTTTGGCTTTATCAAATGGTTTCTTGCGACCCTTCGACAAGCTCAGGGAGCGCAAGCGCAGGAACCATTTGATAGGTCTAGATCAACTTATTTAGCCAGGTATTCGTTGATAGAAGCGGCGGCTTTGCGGCCTTCACCCATAGCAAGAATAACTGTTGCGGCACCAAGAACGATGTCACCACCTGCCCAAACTTTTGTCATGCTTGTAGCCTGTGTTTCATCAACTGTGATGTGACCGTATTTGTCTGTTGCAATTTCCGGAGTTGTTGCAGGAATCAGTGGGTTTGAGTTGTTTCCAAGAGCTACGATAACTGCATCACATGGGATTTCGTGTTCAGAACCAGGGATTTCAACCGGGCGACGGCGTCCTTTTTCATCTGGTTCACCAAGTTCGTAAGAAAGAGCTTTTACTCCAACTACTTTTCCTGTTTCTGCATCACCAAGGATTTCAACAGGGTTTTCCAGATACTTGAAGATTACTCCTTCTTCTTCTGCGTGAGCAACTTCTTCGCGGCGGGCTGGCATTTCAGCGCGTGAACGGCGGTAAACAACGTAAACGTTTTCAGCGCCAAGGCGGAGAGCCATACGTGCAGCGTCCATTGCAACGTTACCACCACCACAAACTACAACGTTCTTTGCGTGGTAGTAAGGAGTGTCAGCGTGTTCTGTATCGTAAGCCTTCATGAGGTTTGCGCGTGTAAGGTATTCGTTTGCAGAGAATACACCGATGTAGTTTTCACCAGGAATTCCGAAGAATTTTGGAAGACCAGCACCTGTTCCTACGAATGCAGCATCAAAGCCTTTGTCTGTAAGAATCTGCTGAACAGAAGTTGTGCGTCCAACCAGAGTGTTGTATTCGAATTTAACACCCATTTTTTCCAGGTTTTCTACTTCTTTGCGAACGATTTCTTTTGGAAGACGGAATTCAGGAATACCGTAAACCATAACACCACCGGCTTTGTGGAAAGCTTCGAATACTGTTACATCGTGACCGGCGCGGCGGCAGACAGCAGCAACTGTAAGACCTGCAGGACCTGAACCAACGATGGCTACTTTTTTACCTGTAGGAGCAGCTACTTCTTGAACTGTTGTAAGATTGTTGTTTCTTTCGTAGTCAGCAACAAAGCGTTCCAGACGACCGATAGAAACTGCTTTTTCAGAGTTCTTGTAAACTTTACCAACTGTACACTGACCCTGACACTGGTTTTCCTGAGGACAAACGCGTCCACAGATTGCAGGAAGCAGGTTAGTTGTTTTGATGATATCAACGGCGCCTTTGAAGTTTCCTTTTGCAACTTCTGCGATGAAGTCAGGAATACGAACGTTTACAGGACATCCGTTTACACATGGCTGATTTTTACACTGAAGACATCTCTGTGCTTCAACAACAGCCTGTTCTGCAGTGTAACCCAGAGCAACTTCTGTCATCTGGCGTGCACGAACTTTTGGTTCACCGCTTGGCATTTCCATCTGTGGAATAGCCATTCTATCTTTATTGGCTAATTCTTTTCCTTCGATTTTAGCCAGTTCTTCTTTTGCAATTGCATTTAATTCTTCAATTGTTTTATGATCACTCATTTTATTTCTCCAAAAAATTGTCAATTGTCCATTATCAATTGTCAATTATTTTAAGCCAATATTGCACTTGTGTTTTGCGGCTTCTTCTTCAGGTTTGAATGATTTCATACGCATCATCATGTTGTCCCAGTCAACTTCGTGGGCGTCAAAGTCTGGTCCGTCAACACAAACGAATTTTGTTTTTCCGCCAACGCTTACGCGGCATCCGCCACACATACCTGTTCCGTCGATCATGATTGTGTTCAAAGAAACAGTTGTTTTTACGTTGTATTTTTTTGTTGTTGCAGCACAGAACTTCATCATGATTGGAGGTCCAATAGCGATAACTTCTGCAGGAGTTGTCTGGCTCTGACACAGTTCATCAAGAACTTCTGTTACCAGGCATTTGCGTCCTTCTGAACCGTCATCTGTACAGATGATAACTTCATCACAAACAGCTTTCATTTCATCAACGAAAATGAGCAGGTCTTTTGTACGTGCACCTTCAATAAGGATTACTTTGTTTCCGGCAGTTTTAAGAGCCTGAACGATAGGATAAAGAGGAGCTGTACCGAAACCACCACCAACACAAACAACAGGGCGGTCATATTTTTCGATAACGCTTGGAGTACCAAGAGGTCCTAAGATTCCACCAATGTAGTCGCCTTCATTCAGCTGAGCAAGTTTCATTGTTGAGGCACCGATTGGCTGGAAAGCGATTGCAACCCATCCTTCTTCTGCATTGGCATCGGCAATTGTAAGAGGAATACGTTCAGTAAGATCCTGATCAACCATTACAATCAAAAATTGTCCGGCCTTGCGGTTCTTTGCAATGTCCGGAGCTTCAAATTTGATGTAGAAAACAGCTTCGGACAGCTGTCTTTTTTCAATAATTTTATTCATACGAAAGTCCTTAAATATATTTAAAGAGAGTGCTCCCATTTTACTCTCTTTATAGAAGAAATTCTATATACAATCCGTGTTCTGCCATAATTGCTTGAAAAGTACAATTTTTGAAGCGAGCGGAATTTTCCGGGCATGATACACTTTAAGGGTAACAAAAAAACGGAAAAACAGGAGCAATTGAATGGCAAAGAAAAAGGCATTATTTATTGGCGGTACAGGAACAATCAGCATGGCAATTACAAGAAGCCTTGCAAAGGATTACAGTGACGAATGGGAACTGTATCTTCTGAACAGAGGAAACCGCTCTGGGGAACTTCCTGCCGGCATCAAGGAAATTCATGCAGATATAAATAACGAAGAAGAAGCTAAGAAAGCTCTTGGTGACATGACTTTTGATACTGTCTGTGACTTTATCGGGTTTGTTGTTCCTCAGCTGGAACGCGATTACCGTCTGTTCAAGGGAAAGACAAAGCAGTTCATGTACATCAGTTCAGCTTCTGCATACCAGAAACCGATCGGAGATTTCCGCATTACCGAAGGAACTCCGCTGGCAAATCCATACTGGGAATATTCAAGAAACAAGATTGCCTGCGAAGAATTCCTTATGAAGAAATATCGGGATGAAGGATTCCCGGTTACAATCATCCGCCCAAGCCACACTTACGATGAACGTTCGGTTCCACTTGGTGTTCATGGTGCCAAAGGCAGCTGGCAGGTAATCAAACGCATGATGGAAGGGAAACCTGTAATCATTCACGGAGACGGAACAAGCCTGTGGCACATGACATTCAATCAGGATTTTGCAAAGGGATTCATCGGGCTCATGGGAAACGTTCACGCAACCGGTGAATGCTATCAGATTACAAATGACGAATCACTTACATGGAACCAGATTTACCAGGCCATTGCCGATGTACTTGGTGTTGAACTGAAAGCCGTTCATGTAAGTTCTGAATTCCTGGCAGCCGCAAGTCATTATGATTTTACCGGCGGACTTATTGGTGACAAGTCAAACACAGTTGTATTCAACAACACAAAACTCAAAAACGCAGTTCCTGGACTTAACATGACCATCCGTTTTGAACAGGGTGTAAGAAAGACTTTGGAATACGTTCTGAGCCACAAGGAATGTCAGGTGGAAGATCCTGAATTCGATGCATGGTGTGACAAAGTCATTGCCGCTCTGGAAGAAGCAAAAGCAAAGGTACTTGCTTAGGATTATCTTTCAGGAATCCAGACTCGCATCTGGCCGGCAGATCTGTTGGCCCGGGCGTAGTAAGGAATGAGACTGATTTCGGTTTCGCTGAAGCTGCCGGGGTTTTCTGTGTAGAGGGAATCCCGGCAGTTTTCGTTTAACTCCTGCCTGCATCCTTTTACCACCAGCCGGCGTATACCCGAAAGTTCATCGGTTTTTTCGCAAACCTGAGGCATCTCACCGCGGCAGGCAAAAAGTGAAGCAATATCCCCGTTGTCTGCTTCTTCGGCACAGTAAATCAGAGGTCCGAATGCAAAAGCCGTCTTTCCGCTGTTGGAATACACTTTTGTATTGCAGTAAAGCTTTCTTGCAGTCAGATTCAGGTCAATTGTAATGACAAAGTCAGTACAAACAGCTGGAATTTCGTAGTATGCAAAGCCGTTTTGTATTACAGGAGAACCTGAAAGAACAGCATTTCCAGCCCAGGAAGGAATTCGGACGGCAAGTTTTGTAATACAGTCTTCTGTTCCGGAAGCGTTTCCGGCGGCTGTTCTGCAGACTGAATAGCGGATTTTTCCGTCGTAAGGATATTCTGTTTCTTCAGTTATTTTAAGCCCGTTTAGTTCCAGGGTATTTCCCATAAAGAGAACGGAATACAGAGTGCCTTCCTGAAGGAGCCAGGCGTAATCGGCAATGTCGGTGATTGTACGGGCAACGTTTGGCGGACAGCATGCGCAGCCGTACCAGCCCGGGCGTTCAGGAAGTGCGTGGCGGTGAGTAGGAACCACTCCGGAAATTCCGGTAATGACTTCCAGAGGATTCACGTAGAAGAATCTTCTTCCGTCCAGCTGCATTCCCGCAAGAACAGTATTGTAAAGCGAAGTCTCCATGACATCGCCGTATTCACCAAGCTTTTCGTTTTTCAGAAGCTGCTTTGCGAACATCATAAGGCTGATGGCGGCGCAGGTTTCCGAATAGGCGGTGTCGTTTGGCAGATCGTAGTCGGCAGAGAATGCTTCACCGTGGAAGGTGGAACCGATGCCGCCGGTAACGTACATCCGCTTCTGTGTAATGTTTTTCCATAAAGTTTTGCAGGCGCGGAGAAGTTCAGCGTCATCTTTTTCGTGTGCCAGGTCAGCCATTGCCGTGTACAGATATCCTGCACGAACTGCGTGGCCCACAGCCTCGGTCTGCTGGCGAACAGGTTTGTGTGCCTGATGGTATGCCGGGTCTACACTTTCACTGCCCCAGACATTCCAGTCGCGGCTTTTCATTTCACTTACGAAAAAGTTGGGATCAATTCCGCGTACATTCACAAAGTGTTCTGCAAGTTCCAGATACTTTGAGTTTCCTGTGCTGCGGTAAAGTTTCATCAGTGCCAGTTCCACTTCCGGGTGACCCGGATATCCGGCAGCCTCTTCAGTAATGAAATGTCTGTAAATGCAGTCTGCAAGGCGGCATACAATATCGAGCAGTGTTGTCTTTCCTGTGGCTTCGTAGTGGGCCACGCCTGCTTCAATCATGTGGCCGGCACAGTAAAGCTCATGGGCATCGTGAAGGTTTCGGAATTTCTGGTCAGGGCGCTTAAGCGTAAAGTATGTGTCCAGGTATCCGTCAGGTTCCTGTGCTTTTCCAACCAGTTCTATAAGTTCGTCTGTACGCTTTTTAAGTTCTTTATCGGGGTGGGTGGCAAGAGAAAAAGAAGCAGCTTCAAGCCATTTGGCAACGTCGCTGTCCTGGAAAACCATACCGTAGAATTCGCCGGCGCTCTCGGTGGCGGCGGCCTCCACGGTGCCCGTTACGTTACCAGACTGAGCGCCCGCCCCTGCGGTGCCCGTGCAACCGCCAGACTGAACGTTTGCCCCTGCGGTGCCCGTTACACCACCCGCACCTGACTGGCAGTTCAGTTTACGTGCTGCCGCTTCGAAGTTTGCTACAGCGTGGCTTGGCTCAATGCCCGGAATCTGATCTTTTATGGCTTTTTCCTGATACGGAATAATATTGTTTACAGTTATGTCCTGGCGTTCTTTCCAGAATCCGCCCGTGAGTTTTACGTTCTTAAAGAGAAAATTGTTCATGGGAACACTATAAAACAAAAAAGAAGATTTCGGTAATACCTTTTATGCTCTATAATATAACACTCAGTTATAATAAATGATGAAAATGAAAAAACTAATTTTACTTGGAGTGTTGATTGCTATGGATATTGCTATGATGGCGGGCTGTGTTTCAGGAACAGCCGGCGGGACAACTGAGAAAGAAGTCACTCCTGTATTCAATGATGATGGAATTGAAATCTTTGCACCAAGAAAACTTTTGACCCAGGATTCTCCGGAAAAGGGCGGAAGACTTGTGCACAAAACTTATTATTCAAAGATTGCCGAAAAACAGAAGGGAATAAACATTTTACTTCCTCCGGGATACTCGGAAGAAAAGAAATACCCGGTTCTTTACGTTCTTCACGGAATTTTCGGTGACGAAAATACAATGGTTGGAACATCTGTTCTGTTTACAAACATGATCAATGCGGAACTTGCCAAAGAAATGATTGTTGTTTACCCGTTCATGTATACAAGCAAAACACAGAATCAGTGTACCGCCATCGATAAGAAGAATATTGAAGCCTACGACAACTTTATAGATGAAATGACTTCAAGCATCATGCCGTTCATTTCAGAAAACTTTTCGGTTCTGGAAGGCCGAGAAAACACTGCAATTACAGGTTTTTCTATGGGTGGAAGGGAAGCTCTGGCCTGTGCTTTCTATAAACAGGAACTGTTCGGTTATGTAGGTTCCGTTGCTCCGGCACCAGGACTCGTTCCTTCAAAAGACATTCACATGAATCATGAAGGTCAGTTCAGCGAAAGTGAACTGGTATTTTCTGCCGGAAAACCGAAGCCGGAACTTGTAATGCTTTGCTGCGGAGACATAGACAGCGTAGTTGGAATGTTCCCTGCAAAGTATCACGGAATAATGAATGAAAATGGAACGGAACACCTGTGGTGGATTGTTCCGGGAAGCGATCACGGAGATCCTGCAATTTCCAGCGGATTCTACAACTTCGCCCAGAGAATCTTCAGATAAATCTTTTCTTTTCGTACGGCGGGGCTTTTACTAGTCTCCGCCGCTCCATCTTTTTCCGAAATTCAGTTTCCTGTATTCCTTTGGAGTAAGTCCTACGTATTTTTTGAATACCGAAATGAAGTAAGACTGTGAACTGAAGAACAGGTAGTTGCTGATTTCTTCAAATGACTGGTCCGAGAATGCCAGAAGGTTTTTTGCAGTTTCAATTCGCTGTTTCTGGATGTACTGGGAAATTGAGGTCCCTGTCTGAGCTTTGAAAATGGAAGAAAGATAGGTAGCGTTGGAATTTGCGGCTTCGGCAATTTCCGGAAGGGAAATAGGCATATAAAGATGTGCGTTTATGTAGTCGATAGCCTGTTTTACCGGGCGGCTTACCTTTGAGTTCTTGTGAATGTTCTGCATGCGGTGCAGGAAGTCAAAAACCAGTTCCTGATGAAGATCGGAAACCTCTTCTGCATTGTTCAGCCCGTCGAGACGCCTGATGTACAGATCACTGAGCGTATAGCTTGTTTCCAGCGGAAGTCCGCCTTCTACACAGAAACGGGTGAGAAGTGCGATTGTGATGATCAGGTGATACTTCATGTTCCGTACAGGATTTTTTGAAAGTTCACCAAGACCTTCCATAGTAAGAGGATTCATGTATTTCTTTACAAGTTCCTCATCTCCGGCCTGAACAGCTGCATAAAAAGCCATTTCAGAATCGTATGGAAGATGGAATTTTTCATTTTCGCTCTGAACAAAAAGTGCGTGTGCAAGTTCACGGTTTGTATTCATACCAAAAATTATAACACTGAACAAAAAAAAAGCAAAAAAAAGTCAAAAATGTCAAAAAAATTGGCAGAAACCCAAAAAAATTAATATCGTGATTCACATTACCGACTTAACATAAAAAATGTCCGGTATTGCCGGATTATTTTAAACAATCCGCAATGCGGAGCATTAGGAGATACAAATGAAAAAGACACTTACTAAAGTTCTTCTGGCAGCTTTCGTTGCTGCTGTTGCTGTATCAGCTGTTTCTGCTGCACCAAAGGCAAAACAGATGACAAAAGAAGAAAAAGCTGAAATGAAACAGCTTGAAAAACGCTTCAAGGGCGAAGGCGAATTCATCGACCCAAAAACAAAGAAACCATACGACTTCGGCGGAATGCAGGTTATTATTGCTGACTGGTGGAGCAACCCAAAGGGTGCTGATACAGTTCCAGCAAAGACAAAGGTTGAAGAAGATCGCCGCGCATGGCACAAATACCTTGGTTACAAATACAACTTCAGCGTAAAAGAAATCGGTATTGGTAGCTGGGGATCACACCCACAGTCAGTAGCAAACTACTGTGTTCTTGGTGGTGATGAAAACTACGTATTCTGTATTGATACACGTTCTGTAACAACTGGTGTTAAATCACAGCTCTACTACGATATGAACAAGAGCAAGGACGTTGACTGGACACAGCAGAAGTTCGACAAAGCTACAGCTGAACTTATGACAAAGAACGGCGCAATGTACGGATGTCGTCCAATGGCTCCAGAGCCACGTACAGGTCTCTTCTTCAACAAGAGACTCCTTTCAGAAGCTAACGTTGACCCAGAATCAATCTACGATATGCAGAAAAACGGAGAATGGACATGGGCAAACTTCGAAAAAGTACTTGCTAAAATCACACGCGATATCGACAACGACGGTGTAATTGATGTATGGGGAATGGCAAACCACAACACAGAAGTTTGTCACGTAATCCTTGAATCAAACGGCGGATGCGTTATCGGAAAAGATGCAAACGGAAAATTCTTCAACAACATCGAATCAGATGCTTCTATTGAAGCTATGACTTGGGGAAACAAAATGCACAACCTGTATGAAATGCCACAGCCAGAAGGTTCTGAATGGAACTGGATGTATGCAGCATTCATGAACGGACAGGCAGCATTCATGGCCGAACAGGAATACTTTGTTGATACACTGGCAGAAATGCAGGATGACTGGGGATTCGTTATGTTCCCTAAAGGACCACGTGCAAAAGATTACCGCTGTGTAAACATCGATAACATTTACGTTGTTCCAGCAATTTACGGTGATGAACGTGCCGGTAAAATCACAAAGATTTTCGACATCTACCAGACAGAATGTCCAGGATACGATGGTGGAGAAGCCTGGAAAGAAGACTTCTACGCTCGTTTCCGCGACGAACGTGCTGTTGATGAAACACTCGCACTCATGAGAACTCACGGATCTACACTGCTTTCAAAACTCATTCCTGGTCTTGAACCTGGTGATATTTTCTGGACTGTTTACCCAGGTTGGGAAACAATGCAGGAAGGTTGTGACAAGGTTCGCAACTCTTGGAATGCTCTTATTGCAGAAGTAAACAAATAATAGACCAATAAAAAAGGCAGTAGTATGAATAATTGGAAAGGTTACGAAAAGGGAATAAATCTTGGGGGATGGCTTTCTCAGTGTGAATATTCCCTGGAACACTTTGAAAATTTCATCACTGAGGCCGATTTTAAGCAGATTAAAGCCTGGGGATTTGATCATGTCAGACTTCCGTTTGACTACAACATTCTCCAGGATAATTCAGGCCATTTCTATGAAAACGGATTCCATTATCTGGACCTGGCAGTAAACTGGGCCAGAAAAACGGGTCTGAACATAATTCTGGATCTTCACAAGACTGCAGGTTTTTCTTTCGATAAGGGAGAAAACGAAACAGGCTTGTTCGGAGACCAGATTTATGAAAAATACTTCATGGATTTGTGGATTCTTATGGCCGCCCGTTACGGAAAGATCGGACCAAATGTTACATTCGAACTTTTGAACGAAGTAACAAGCCCGTCTTACAACGACGGCTGGATGAGACTGGCAGAAGCAACAATTAAAGAAATCCGTAGAATTGCACCGAACGTAACAATTCTTTTTGGCGGGTACTGGAACAACAGCCCGGATGCTATAAAGGACATGATAAATCCTCCTGATAAAAATGTCTTTTACACCTTCCACAGCTATGATCCAATGTGCTTTACCCACCAGGGAGCAGGTTGGCTTGATGCAATGCCTTTGGATTACCGCCTTAAATATCCGTTCAACTTTGAAGGACCGGAGATTGAAGGTGCAAAACCTTGCTACGAAAAGATGTTCATGCCATGGCCAAAAGGAATGTCTACAGAAGAACAGTTTGAACAGAAGTTTGCTTCTGCACTTCAGATTGCAAAAGAACGCAATGTACTTTTGTACTGCGGTGAATACGGAGTAATTGATCTGGCTGATCCGGAATCAACACTCAACTGGTATAAAGACATCCACAAGGTACTGAATAAATATGGTATCGGTCATTGTATCTGGAACTACAAAAGCAAAAACTTCGGCCTAAATGGTTCACACTATGACACTGTAAGAGATGAAATATTAAGAACTATGTAAATGGTTCGAACTTGAATGGCGGTGGTTGAGCTAGTCTGAACTACCGCCATTCATTTTTTTCGGCCGCTGCTTGAAATAAAGAGTCCGCCGATTGTAAGGGCTGTTCCCGCAAGCCCCATGAGAGTAATTTTTTCCCCAAGAAATGCAAAGGCAAAAATGATTGTTACAACCGGAATCAGGTAAAGCCCTACAGTAGTTTTTACAGTTCCAAGTTTATTGCAGGCATAACCCCAGGCTGCAAAACAGAAGGCCGAAGCTCCCCATCCAAGAAAGAGAAGATTAACCCAGTTCATAGGTTTTGAAAAACGTGCAGCGTTGATTGCTTTTGCTGTATTCACGTAGAAAGAGCTGTCGGGATTTTTTCCGAAAACTCCCACTGCAAGGAAAGGCAGCATGGAAAGGATTGCGAAGAAGAAAAAACGTCTGGTGCAAAGAATGTCATCATAGCCAAGAGAATTTACTTTTGAAACAAAAAGTGAATAGAAGCCCCAGCTTACAGCGGAAAGAAGAGCCAGAAGGTCTCCTTTTGGTGAAAGATGAAATTCAGTGTGGCCGTTAAAACTTACCAGCGCAATTCCCGAAAGAGCAATGAGGAAACCCAGAACAAAACGGAAATTCAGATGTTTTTCTTTCAGGAAAATCTGGGCAATGATTGCAGTAAAAATCGGGCAGATTGAAACGATAATGCTTACATTGGAAGCCGTAGTGAAGTTAATGGCGATGTTTTCTGCCTGCTGGTAGATTGTGATTCCTGTAAGACCTGCCAGAAAAAACAGCCAGTTTTCTTTTTTATTCTTCAGAACAAGTCGTTTCGGGCGGATTACCCAGAGTCCTGTATAGGCTGCAATAAAGCGGATAAACAGGATTTCGAAGGCAGAAAAGTCGTTTAACAGGGCTTTTGTACATACAAAAGTAATGCCCCAGAGGAAAATGGAACTGGCGGCCAGAACATAGCCCCAGAAGTTGTTTTCTTTATTCATAAGTTTTCCGGGGAACTAACGGTTCCGCATATCAGTAAGTCTGGCCTGGATAAATTCCATGCGGTGGCGGAGTTCGCGTACCTGTTCCAGACTGCTTAAGATTTTGCTCTGCATGTAGCAGTCTGCAAGAATACCGTCAAAAAGAAAGTCGGCAAAAGTGGAAAAACCACCAGTGCTCATGGAATAGTCAGTTGTGAAATGAACGTCTTTCAGCTCACGTTCCAGGTCGCGGAGCAGCCAGTTTATTTCGTTCATGCAGCGGGAAGCGTTGGAAAGTTTTGAATGCTTTACCAGGTCAACAAAGAAGCCGCCGCCCAGCATATCAAGGAAACCCCAGTTTCTTGCACTGCTGAACTGACGTTCCGCTTCGGAAAGAAGAGGCATCATTCTGCGGATAATGTTAAGACAGTCGTCGATTTCTCTATTGTTAATTTCTGAAGACATAAACAAACTCCTAAACGTATATAAAAACTATACTAATAAATCAGTCAAATCGGCTATGGTTTCGGCAATAAAATCCGCACCGGCTTCTTCGTGTTCCTTGCGGTTACCGTACCCGAAAAGGATTCCGCAGGAGTCAATTCCGTTTTCCTTTGCGCCGTCAATGTCGTGATGACGGTCGCCGATCATAAGAACTTCAGATTTCCGGTCTTCAGAAATACCTGCACATTCCAGAGCATATTCAATTACTTCAGCTTTGCGTGTACGGGTTTCATCCAGGCAGCTTCCGCAGATCTTTTCAAAGTATTTTGCAAAACCGAATCTTTCAGCAATGCGCACAGAAAAATCTTCAGGTTTTGAAGTGGCAACAAAAAGGCGGTAACCAGCATCTTTAAGTTTCTGAAGCAGTTCCGGGATTCCTTCATAAACACGGTTTTCAAAAAGGCCTTTTTCTGCAAAATATTCCCGGTATTTTTTTACACCAAGATTTACTTTTTCGTCATCAAAGCCCAGAGCTCTGAAAGTGTCTTTCAGTGGAGGACCAATAAAAGAACAGAGTTCTTCGTAAGAAGGAATTTCCATTCCGAAATATTTGAATGCATAAATAAAGCTGTTGGTGATTCCCTGTGCCGGATCAGTAAGAGTTCCGTCCAGGTCAAAAAGCAAAACTGTTTTTCCTGTAATTTTCATTTGTTCTAATCTTAGCGGTTTTTGTGATAAAATACAAAACACATGGCACAGGGATTTTCTCAAAGCACCGCCCAGATTCAGAAAGCTTCTCAGAAACAGATTCAGCGTATGAGTCAGAAACAGATTCAGGCTGTACGTTTTCTGACTTTAACTTCCCGTGATCTCCGCGAAGAAATCTACAAAGCGGTGGAAGAAAATCCGGCACTGGAAATTATTGAAGACGTTTCAGCAGGCTATGAAATGCCCGCATTCCGGCAAGGAAACTCACAGTCCGGAATGACCGCCGATGAATATCAGCGTGCTCTTGAGAACATGGAAGACAACCGTGAAACACTTCAGGAACATCTTCTGTTCCAGCTGGATTCCATGAAAATCCCGGAAGATGTAAGTGCCTTCTGTACCCAGCTGATTTATAACCTTGACCGGAACGGCTGTTTTGGAAGCGGAATAAGGCCGGAAACTTTTCTGGACAGAACCAATCCGCGGCACGACGAAAAGTTCATTGAAAAATGTATGGACCTGGTACAGCGGCTTGATCCAATCGGGTGCTGTGCAAGGAACCCGGAAGAAAGCCTTCTGGTTCAGGCAAGAATTATTGATCCGTCACAGACTCTGGCAATCTTTCTTCTGGACGGAAAACTTGAAATGCTTACTCCTCCCGAACCTGCCAGAGTTTTGAAAAAACTGAAGGATTTTCAGAAAGCCTGGCACAGCAAAGCATTTGCTCCGGCCCTTCCGATAGACGGGCTTGAACTGAACGAAGAAGCAGTGCAGGACGCAGTAAGCTTTATTCTTTCTCTGAATCCGCATCCGGCAGCAGAATACGAAATTGATAGTTCCCGTGCCGGAACCCAGCTTGCAGATATTGGTCTTGTAGTTGAAAAGAAAACCGGAAGCATTGCAACAGATGACTTTGAGAAAGGACTTGTGCGGATAAATGACAGTTCCTATTTTGAAGTACGTACGCCTGGAGACTACCTTCCAAAACTCAGGATTGTTCCTCTGTTCCAGAAAAAAAGCGATAAACCCGAAGTTCAGGCTTTCCGCGAAAAATACCTGAATCAGGCAACAGATTTTCTGGGAAATCTTGAATTCCGCGAAAGTTCCATTATTCTTCAGGGATGTCAGATTGTTCTTGAACAGAAGGATTTTTTCCTGAACGGACCGGGGAATTTAAAGCCGCTTACAAGAAGGGAGCTGGCAGAAAAAATCGGGGTTCACGAAAGTACTGTAAGCCGTGCCACAAGCCGCAGAAATCCGCGTTTTGTACAGACAGAATTCGGGCTTTTCCCGTTAAGCTACTTCTTCCAGAGCGGCGTAAAGGCGGGCAACGGAAACGCCGGCCCGACTGACGGTGCTCCTTCAGTTTCTGCAGACACCGTTAAACGCCTTATAAAACAGCTGGAAGATGAAAATGAAAAGGCCGGAAAGAAGAAACTTTCCGACCAGAAACTTGCAGATATTCTGAATCAGCGGGGAATCAGCATTGCCCGCCGAACGGTAAACAAATACAGGAACTCTTAGTTAATCTTCCACTTGTTGCCTTCGCGGTAGAAGCGTTTGGCATTCACTTCAAGAAGACGGCCGTCTTCTCCGTTCATTTTTACCATGGAAGTAAGAGGGTTTACTTCTGTAATACGGAAGTTTGTTCCGTCGTAGTACAGGTGAACACCTTCTGAAGGAAGTCCCTTGCGGGCTTCATTGTACCAGTCGTATTCATTTGCAAGACAGCAGAGAAGGCGTCCGCACTGTCCTGAAATCTTCATGCTGTTCAGCGAAAGATTCTGTTCTTTTGCCATTTTGATTGAAACCGGGCGAAGCTTGTCAGAAACGCCGTGGCAGCAGAACGGGCGTCCGCAAACACCAAGGCCGCCTGTAATGCGGGCTTCGTCACGTACACCGATCTGGCGGAGTTCAATGCGCATTTTGAACACGCTTACAAGATCCTTTACCAGTTCGCGGAAGTCTACGCGGTTATCGCTTGTAAAGAAGAACAGAGCTTTTGGCTCATCAAAAAGAAAGTGTGTAGTTACAAGCTTCATGTCCAGTTTGTGAACTTCTACCTTTTCTTTGAAGATTTTGTATGCTTCCTTTTCCTTCTGTTTCAGTTCCTCACGGCGCTTAAGGTCGGCTTCTGTAGCTTTACGGTCAATTGTAACTACATCTGAAGGCTTGATTCCCAGAGGCTTTTTAGATTCCCCAAGAACAAGAGCCATGTCATTTCCATAACGTGTAGGTGTGATTACGTAATCGCCGGGATTAAGCTGAAACTTTGTGTCAGGTTTTGCATAAAGGCTTTCGCTTGAGTATTCCAGTTTAAGTGTAACCAGAGGTTTGTCGAATTCGTAGGATTCGGTGTTTTCGGCAATGGAATCATTGTCTTCAAGACTTTCAAGGTTTACGTTGTCTTTATCTATATCGTTTTCAAAGATGTCGCTCATTTTTACGCTCCGTCCAGAACTTTTTTATGTTTACCCGTGCAGAAGATCTACAACAAGGCCTTTAATTTCATCTATTTCTTTTAATATTTTAAGATTATCAGATTGAGTTTGCAACATATCGCGGGTAATCTGATCCATTTTTTCGTTGATAACCTGAACCAGGACTCTCTGAGGAATTTTCTGGGGTTGGTTGTTATATGTAGAAAAAACGTGTACAGGCTGAAGGGTAGGTTCCGGGCGGTGAAGTCTTTTTGCCCTGGCCACTCTCGGGTCATCCTGACGCTGTTCTTCAAAATTGTTTTCTACAACAAAGCGTACAAACTGGCTTACCGCTTTCTTGAATGCAGAAAGGTTTTCCAGAGTCATCTGCTGTGAAAGGGCGTTCCCCGCGTTGTCTACCGCGTCGCGCAGGAAAACAGCGGCTTCATCAAGACTCATGCCCTGAACTTCGGGAGGAAGTCCAAGAGTAGAAAAAGCCTCTTCTTCACGGCTGGTCTTAAGTACATCGGAAAAACGAGTGCGTTTTGCACTTCCGGTTTCTTTTGATTTTTCTGTTTTCTGATTTCGCATCTGAGAAATAGATGCACTATGAAGGGAAGCAAGTAAAAGAGAGTTGCTGTTGATTCCGTCCAGTTCTCCGGCCATTAAACAGTTACCTTTTCTTTGATTGCCCGTTTCTGGAGGTATTCTTCGCTTACAGTGTTGAACTGTTCATCATCTTTAAGTGAGATGCAGTGGCCGTGGAAGATTACCTTGTCTTCAATCTGGATTTTGCGGCAAAGAATATCGCCGATAACGGCAGAAGTAGAAAGAAGTTTTACGCTGTCTTTTACCGTAATGTTTCCAAGAACGATTCCACCTACAATAACAGACTTTGCTGTAATGTTGCCTCTTAATCTGGCATGTTCACCAACAATAACATTTCCGTCAGTCTCAAGGTTTCCGTCAATGTCACCGTCGATGCGTACAAATCCGTTTACGGTAAAGTTTCCCTTTATGAAGGAACCGTTCCCGATGATGGAGTTGATTGAAATGTCGTCCAGTTTAAGTGCCATAATGTATCTGCAGAACCTATTTGAAAAGTGTAACGTTCAGGTATTTGCCAGGGTCAACAACGTCTGAACCGATATGAACTTCGTAGTGGAGGTGAGGTCCGGTACTGATACCGGTATTACCAACATTTCCGATAACCTGTCCCTGAGAGACCATTTCACCACGCTTAACTCTGTATGCGTTCAGGTGGGCATAACGGGTATACATACCGTGCTTATGCTTGATGATTACACAGTTACCGAAGTTTACGTCATAACCAACGTTTACAACCTGCCCTGAAGCTGTAGCAACAACAGGGTCACCGCTGCGCCAGGTAGAAAGATCCAGTCCCTTGTGGATGTACCAGTAACCTTTTGTAGGGTGAAGGTTTGGTCCAAAGGCCATGGAAATATGTGTGTTCGGATTACGGATAGGCCAGATGCTTGGGATTTCAGAGAACAGGTTCTGCTGGGTTTCAAGCATTTTTCCAATCTGTTCGATTGGCTGAACTGCGTCTTCCAGGTAAGAAGTCAGTTCCTTGATATCTTCAACTTCGCGGGCTGAACCGCTCACAATGTCTTTTGAATTGAAAAGGGAAGCAAGGTCTGAATTGTTCAGTGAAGTATTTGTTCCCGACTGGGCCTGGCTGATTCCGAGAAGAGAAAGACTCTGTGAAAGGGAAGTCTGGAAACGTTTTGCAGCCTGGAAAAGGTTTGCGTTTTCGTCGCGGAGCTGATCAAGAGTAGCAAGGGCTTCTCTGTTCTGAGTCTGCAGGCTTGAAATTTCTGCGTTTGCAGAAAGTGAACGGCGGTTGAAGTAAAGGAAAGACGAAATAAGTCCTGCAGCAATCACGATTCCAAACGAAAGGGCAAAAACATTAGTCTGGAAGTTGATTACCTTACTCTGAGAGTGAGGAACAATCATGATTGTGAGTTTTGAATCGAAAATCTTAAAAATACGAACAAACAGTGCGCCAATAGACTTAAAAACGGCAGCAAAACCGTGTGTCACCTTTGACGAAAAAGATTTTTCAAGCTGTTTGTACTTTTTGTGTTTGGACAAATCCGACCTCTGATTCAGAAAAATCTGAATAATTAATCCCTTGATTATACCATAGGGGATTTTTTCTTTCAATTATTCCTATTTTCGGCAGTTTCCTCTAAAAAAATGAATTTGACGGCTAAGAAAGACTATAGTAAACTTAATATGTATAGTTGTTTTGACTAACAGTTTAGTTAAATCTCACCACAGAAAATGAGGGTAACACCTCGTTTTTTTTATTATTATCAGGAAGAAAAGCCATGCAGTTTTTTGATACTCACGCCCACATCGGGCTTATTTACGATGACCCAATTGAGCAATTGCGCGTAATTCAGCAGGCAAAACAGGCCGGTGTTACACGAATTGTAAGTATTAACAACAGCCTTCACGATTTTACAAAAGTTTACCAGACTCTCAAATCAGTTTCAGGAATTTACCACGCTGTTGGTGTTGCTCCATCTGAAGTTACAAATCCGGGCTCAAACTGGATTCAGACAATAGAAGAAAGTGTAAACCTGCCGAACGTAGTGGCAGTTGGCGAAACAGGACTGGATTATTACAAGCAGTTCGGTGACAAGCGCACTCAGATTGAACTTTTCATTACTCAGCTTGAAATTGCACAGAGATACAACAAGCCGGTAATTATTCATAACCGCGAAGCCGGAAAAGATCTTTACGATATTCTTACAGAACGCATGCCTGATTCAGGAGCAATTCTGCACTGTTATTCGGAAGATGCTGCCTATGCCAGAAAATGTCTGGATATGAACGTTATGTTCAGTTTTGCAGGAAACCTTACTTACCGTAATGCCCGCAATCTTCACGAAACAATCATGACTCTTAAAGATGCCGGTGCTATTGACCGCATCCTTATTGAAACAGAAAGTCCGTTCATGATTCCGGCAGAATACCGCGAACGCAAGAGAACAATGCCTGGCTATCTGCCTTCTACTGCCCGTTTCTTGAGTGAAATGCTGGAAATGGACCTTGAAGAACTGAGTGTACAGCTCTGGAAGAACAGCTGCAAAGTTTTCAAGCTTCCGGAATAATTCTTCAGTCCCGGGCTTCCCCGGGGCCTTCCGAATAACCATGTCTTTATATCACCCAGTAAAAATCGGAAACATTGAACTCAAAGGGAATATTTTCCTGGCCCCTGTTGCGGGTTACAGCGACAGGGCGTTCCGTTATGTCTGCATAGAAAACGGGGCCTGTTTTACCTATACCGAAATGGTTTCGGCCGAGGCTCTTACCCGCAACAACCTGAAGACGGAAGTACTTATGGGCCGTGCGGAAAACGAAAAAGCCTACTCGGTGCAGATTTTCGGCCCTGAGCCCGACGTTATGGCCCGTGCGGCACAGATTGTCATGGAAAAAACTCACTGCGAGTGCATCGACATTAACTGCGGGTGCCCGGTTCCAAAGATTGTAAAAACCGGCGCCGGGTCAGCTCTGACAAGGGACCCGGAAAGGCTTTACAAGGTGGCCAGGGCAGTGGTGGACGTGTGCGGAGAAACTGCAGTTACCGTAAAAATCCGTTCGGGATGGGATACACCTCATATGACATGGAAGGAAGCTGCCGATGCAGCCCTTCAGGCCGGTGTAAAAGCCATTACAATGCATCCGAGAACAAAAGCCCAGGGCTACGAAGGACTTTCCGACTGGGGAATTCTTAAACAGCTGGTAGATTTTGTAGACGGCCGTGTTCCTGTGTTTGGCAGCGGTGATCTGTTTACCCCGGAAAAAGCCCGTGAAATGCTGGAAACTACAGGTGTAGACGGAGTAATGTTTGCCCGCGGTGCCATGGGAAATCCTTTCATCTTCCGGGATACAACTTCGCTGCTTACCGAAGGAACCTATACTCCGGTTCCTGCAGAAGAAAGAGTAAAAACCGGCTTTGAAGAGCTGGTAAGACTTGCAAACGAAACAAGCGAACAGCACGCCTGTCTTGAAATGCGCAAGCGTTTCAGTGCCTATTCAAAGGGCATTCAGGGTGGGGCTGCACTTCGTGCCCAGATTGTTCATGCTGAATCTATTGAGGATTATAGAACAATCTTTACGGGTCTAATATAAACGAGTAAAATAGAAAGAACATGAGTTTACTTCAGACGATTACCGATTTTTTTGAATCTATTTTCAAACGCTCTTCTCCGGAAGCCCTGAAAAAACAGGCGATCAGGAAAATGGAGTCTGAAATCAAACTTTTTACACCTCAGCTTATGAAAGGCAGCATGGTCCTGCCTAATCTTGGCGAAGCTGTTCACTCTCTATATGTAAACTGCCGTATTCTTGATGACCTTTTCAAGCTTACTGTTGGGAACAACGATCTTCAGAGAAAGCACAGATTTGAATCTCAGCTGGTACTTACCGGCTACAATCCGGCTGACCAGGACCTTATTGAAACTTTGAGCTATGAAGCCCGAAAGGCCGCAGTTATGGCGGAAGCCGGAGACTCAAAGGCCGAAGGCCGTGTTTATGCGGAGCAGAGAAAAAGTCACGAACACCTTATCAAGGTTCTGAACGATGAAAGCTTCAAGAACATGGACAAAGAAATTCTCCAGCTGCGCCAGCTGGTAGACTTCTGCGGAACAAACTTCCTTCCTGTGCTCCAGATTTTTGACGGAAACTTTATTCCTGGTGATATGAATTACCAGCCTTCATATTCTGAAATTCCTGTAGACCGCCTGGTAAACGTACTGGAAGATCTTTACTACCAGAGCTACGGTCTTAGAATTACAAACGCTACTGCAAATGCAGTTGTGGCTCTGGCACAGATGCGCGTGGGCGGAAATCTTTCAGCCCAGAAAGCAGAAACTTACGTAACAGCTCTTAAAAGAATTGCATTTGTTCTTACAAGAGTACTTACTACTGACAAACTCAAAGTAATTATCAGATATGCAAAGGGCGATGAAAACTATGAGCCACGCGTTGTGTCATATTCCGGTTCGCCTAAACAGGAATTCGCAAATCTGATGACTGAACACTTTGTTGCAGATGAAAAACGCATCAAGAGTGAACTCCAGGATGAACAGATTGAACGGGAACTCACAAGCCTTTTCAGCGGTACAAATCTTCTGGGAACGGGAGCCTACAATGCGGATAACAGTGCCATTCTTCTGGCAAACTCGCCGCTCAGCTTTAAACATATTCTGCCGCTTCGTATTCTGAAAACATTCGTTCAGATTTATCTTCCTGATTCAGTTCGGAATCTTCTGAACGACCTGGTTATTGAAGGCTTCTTTACGAATCCGAATTACAAACAGAGCTTTTCTGAAAATGTGTATGCCTGTCTTGGAATTGACGAAGTGATTCAGGTATTTGAATCATCCTTTGGAAATGACCAGCCAAACAGTATTGCGGTCCTTCAGAGCTATATCAAAGACAGTCACAAAGACCGCGATTTCTATAAAAAACTGGAATCGATGGTGCTTCATATTAACGATGAAGCAAAAAGCATCATTCAGTCAGAAACAACACATTTGTATGCTTTGTACAAGATGATCGGGGAACTCCTTTCAGATTCAAAGAAGCCTTCTGGTGAAATTATTGAAAATCTTAAAGTTACACTTATGTCTTCACGACACAGAGAAAATACCAGCTTCCTTGAGAAGACTTACGGAACCTGGAAAACCTTTTTTGACATAATGAAGAATTATGCAATAATTAATATGGTGAGTTAATTATGGAGAAGATGCACCTGAAAAAACACAAAGAAAAGTCTCAGTCAGAAATTAAAGACAAGGAACTTATAGAGCAGACTGTCCTGTACGAAAAGAAAATTTACGACCTGGAACAGATGCTGGATATTGCCAAGTCTTTCTGTTCAACATTGAACTTTAATAATCTTCTGGAATCGATTACTTATATCTGTATGGCTCAGATGCATGTTCTGGGTGCAGAAATTTTTGTCCGTGATCTGGTTTCAAGCGATTCCTTCATCCTGGAAACAAGCCAGCCGGAAGACCGCAAAAAGATTAAGATTACTGCAAACAGTCCTCTCATTTATAAGCTTCTGGAAGAGAAGAAACCTGTAACAATGGAATATCTGAAGTCTGAACTCAGTGACCAGAAGACACTTCAGCTGCTTGAAACATTTAATCCAACACTCATCGTTCCTCTTATTCAGAATAACCACCTGAACGGAATTCTTATTCTTCAGGAACGCATTGCAATCGAAAACGACACTTCATATACAGAATATGAACAGAACCAGATTATGAACATTGCTTCTCTGGCTTCTCTTGCAATCAACAATGCTTCGCTTCTTGAAAAATCATCTACAGATATGATGACTCATCTTAAGCTGAAGTATTTCTTCTTCAATGTTCTTACAGAACAGATTGATGCTGCATTTGCACAGAACCAGAGTCTTGCAGTACTTATGTTCGATATTGATTACTTCAAAAAGTTCAACGATACATACGGACACGAATGTGGTGACTACGTTCTCATCACAGTAGCCGAAATAATCAAATCAAGTCTTCGTGATGTGGATATAGCAAGCCGCTACGGTGGAGAAGAATTCACAGTTCTTCTTACTGATGTTGGCAGAGAAGAAGCCATGCTTGTAGCGGAACGTATCCGTACAAAAATTGAAAGTCACGAATTTGTTTATGGAGATATGATTCTTCATGTAACTGTTTCCGGTGGTGTTTCCGTGTTCGACGTAAAGACGAATCCGATTACTTCGCCAAAGAATCTTGTAAACCAGGCCGACATGGGACTTTATATGTCCAAAGACCACGGCCGAAACCAGGTTACATTCTTTGAACCGGAAGTTGCCGAAGCCGAAGTATTGGATGACGATGAATAGACTCTTTTTTCAGAAACCTTTCAAATACAAATTTTTCAACGCCACCCTTTATATAATCGGGATTAACGTACTTGTATTCCTGCTTACAAACATGTACCCCCGTGCAAATCTGTATCTTGCTTTGAATCCGGCAATCATGATTCAGTACAGTTTTTACTGGCAGCCATTAACATATATGTTTGTTCACGGAAGCTGGATGCATCTGTTCTGTAATATGATTACGCTGCTTTGCTTTGGGATTACTCTTGAAAAAACCATAGGATCAAGAGAATTCCTTCTGTTCTATTTTGTAACAGGAATTCTTACGGGTGTTCTTTCTTTTGTTTATTACAGGCTCACGGGCCAGTACAGAGTATTTTTGATGGGAGCCAGCGGCGCAATTTATGCGGTTCTTCTGGCTTTCTCTGTTGTATATCCTCAGTCAAGAATTTTTGTATGGGGACTGATTCCGGTTCCGGCACCTCTTCTGGTGCTGGTTTATGCAGTAATCGAAATTTTCTGCGCATTAACGGGAACAAGAGCGGGCACGGCTCATCTTGCTCACCTGTTCGGTCTTCTTGTCGGATTTTTGTATTTCATCATCCGTATGAAAATCAATCCTTTCAAACGGTGGAAGAACTGCTGAAAATTTCAGGAGAATGAATCATGAGAAACATTTACGAAATACAGATGTTTTTACTCCTCTTTGGCGGAACATTATGTGCCCTGATGTTTTTATTCAGCAGTATCGTCAGATATCAGTCAACAAAAAGAAAAAGGGCACTGCTTCATCTTGAGCTTGTAACTTCATTTCTTCTGTTCTCTGATTATTTTGCATACAAATATCAGTTTGATTCATCATCAATTGGCTACTGGATTATCCATGTATGCGACTTCCTGCCATTCTTCCTTATTTACGTAGAACTTCTTGGACTTAATGAATATCTGCGAACTTTTGTATATGAAACAAGAAAAGGCGGCTCAAAAAGGCTCAGAATAATCAACATAACGGCTTATGCAGGAATAGTCCTGATTCTTCTGAACTTTTTTACGGGCTTTGTTTATTTCATTGATGCTGACAATATTTATCACAGAGGACCATTATTCTATGTTTCTTTTGTGGCACCGTTAGTTATTTATGTTGTCATTCTTTCGGTAGTAGTGCAGTACAGAAAGATTTTCCCAAAACTGATTTTTATTTCGCTTCTTTCTTTTGCAGTCCTGCCTCTTACCTCTGCAATTCTTCAGTCCTTCATGTACGGCCTTTCTCTTATGAATCTTTCTATTGGACTGTGTGCAATCATTCTTTTTGCTCTTTCACTTATAGACCAGAATTTCTTCCTGATGCAGATTGCCTGCCGCGAAAAAGCTTCAGGCCTTCCAAATTCTTACGGCTTCATTATTGAAATTGAAAAGCTCAAAGAAAAGGGAAAGCTTCCTGAATATGACGCTTTCTATTTTGATATCATCAGAATGGGAGTAATAAACAGTAAGTACGGCGGAAATGTGGGAAGTGAAATCATCGTACGATACGCACGTTCTCTCCGTGATTCTCTGGACGAAAGTGAAGTCTTAGGAAGACTTGGTGGAAACTTCTTTGTTGCCATGGTAAAGAAAGAGCATACACAGGAATTCCTGGAAAGAGTGAAACATACAGAAATTTCCATCCCTTTACCAGGCGGAATGGAAAAGGTTGTTGTTTCTTCAAGAGCTGGAGTTTACGGAATTGAATCGAATGAAATTAATGCAGACCAGATTCTGAATAACGTAAATATGGCTGGAAACATCGCAAAGAACATGCTGCGGAAACAGGTTGTATTCCTTACTCCGGAGCTTCAGAAAGAAATCAGCGAAATCAGATTGATGCAGGAATCAATTCCACCATGCATGGCTAAAAGAGAATTCAAGCCTTATTATCAGCCAAAGGTTGATGTTCAAAGCAGAAGGCTGTGCGGAGCAGAAGCTCTGGTTCGCTGGGTACATGACGGAAAGCTCATTACTCCAACAACATTTATTCCTGTTCTGGAACAGAACGAAAAAATCTGTAATCTCGATTTCTACATGCTTGATTACGTTTGCAGCGATATCAGACGCTGGCTGAATGAAGGAAAAACTCCTCCAACAATTTCCGTAAACTTCTCACGCAAGAATCTTGGAAATCCTGTTCTTGCTGAAGATATTTACAATGTCCTCAAGAAGTACGAAATTCCGCCGCATCTGATTCAGATTGAAATTACGGAAACTATTGATGAATATCCGATGGATTATCTGAAAGGTGTTGTTCTGGCTCTCCAGAAATACGGAATGACAACTGCAATTGATGATTTTGGAACAGGAAGCGCTTCAATCAATCTTATTATGGAAGTTCCGTTCAATGTTCTGAAAATCGATAAGAGTTTTATTTCATCTACGAATGAAAAAGACCTGAAAGTTCTCGGGCACATTATTTCAATGGCAAATGATGTTGGCGCTGATGTAATTACCGAAGGCGTTGAGACTGAAGAACAGCTGAATATCCTTCTGGGACTTGGCTGCCCGAAAATCCAGGGCTTCTATTTTGACGAGCCGCTCATAAAAGAAGACTTTGAAAAGCGCATGGATAATCCTGATTACAGCAGATAGTTGGGAAAGTAAAGTCGTAGGGATAAAAAAGCCCGGTGTTCCAACAGAGCACCGGGCTTTTTGTTTTAAGTGAATACCGCAGGTTGAGGCTGCTTCAAAGCCTGCCTCTTAAACCTTGAACTGGTCGATTTCTTTCTTAATCTGTCCGATAGAACTTGTTACACTTCCTGAGATTTCTGAAAGAACAGAACCTGTTTCGTTGATTCGTTTTGCACCGTACGACATTTCTTCAATACTTCCGTCGATTGTGGCGGTTACTTCCTGAAGTTTCTGAATCTGTGAAAGAATCAGTTTGTTTCCTTCTGCCATTTCTGCAGATGCAGACTTAACTTCAGAAGTGCTGTCGTTCATGGAATGGATAGCGTTGATGATCTGGCGGGAACCAGCCTGCTGTTCTTCCATGGCGCCCTTAATCTGCTGAACGATCTGGTCGGTTTCCTGAATGCTTTCTGAAACAGAAGAGAATGCGTGAGCTGCTTTTGAAGATTCTCCAACAACACTGATGATGGAATCCTGAATCTTCTTAAGTTCGTCACCGATTGTTTTTGACTGCTCTGTAGAAGTTTCTGAAAGCTTACGGATTTCATCGGCAACAACAGAGAATCCTTTTCCTGATTCTCCGGCGTGGGCAGCTTCAATAGCGGCGTTCATAGCAAGGAGGTTTGTCTGGCTTGCAATGGCTGCAATTGCCGAGTTTGCTTCCTGAAGCATTTTTGACTGTTCATCAATCTGCTTGATCATTTCATTTACGCTGGTCTGTGTTTTGATACCAAGTGTTGTGTTCTGTTCAAGAGCACTGAAGGAATCAACCATCTTATCTACAGAGCGGTTTACGGAATTGATGTTTTCAATCATTTGTTCGATGGCCGAAGAGGCATCGGCAACACCGTTAGACTGATTCAGAATCATTTTTTCAAGAGATTCAATGTTCGAAGCAATTTCGTTTACAGCTCCGGCTGTTTCAGTAACACAGTTAGACTGGTTGGCAATCTGTCTGTTTACGCTTTCGATGTTCGAAATAATCTGAGTGATGGAACTTACAGAATCCTGTGTACTTGCCTGGAGATCCAGGTCAACCTGTTCAAGCTGAGCCTGGGAACCTTTCAGTGCAGTAATGATGCTGTGAAGTTTATCTACGAACTGGTTGAAGCCTGTAATAACGTTACGGATTTCTTCTTTTGTGCGTTTGAATTCAAGGCGTTTTGTAAGGTCAGCATTGCCTGTTCCGATTTCAGAAATTGCATCTCCGACTGCTTTAAGAGGATTTAGGTAACGGGCTGCAATAAGACAGACGGTAAGACCGGCAATGAGAAGGATAACACAGCAGGCAAAAAGTTTTGTTTCCATTCCGTGTGTCTTTGAAAGGAATTCAGTGAAGTCAGAAATAACCATGGCAGACCAGTTTGTTCCTTCGATCGGGCTGTATGCCATGATATGTTTTGCACCCTCTACTTTGTAAATTCCGTAACCAGTATTTCCTTCGTAACATTCCTGGAGGAAAGGAATCCATTCTGAATAGCCGGCTTCTTCTGCTTCGGCAAGGAAGCTTCTCTGCTTTTCTACATCTTCTTTATTTTTAGACCCGATAATGTATCCGGTTTTGCGGTCAATAATAAAAGTATTACCTGTCTGACCAATTTTCATTTGTTCGGCAATATTACAAAGGAATGCGCTTGGAAGAGCTTCAAGAATGGCACCGGTAACTTTTTTTGAATCCTGTGAAATAATAGGAACAGAAAGGAATAAAGTATGTTCGTATGAAACTTCGTTAATCATAGGACCGTGGATATTATCCAGTCCCTTAATTGTTTCTGTATGATACGGTTCACCGCTGAAATCCAGAGGGAATGGAATACCGCGGACACGGCACATTCCGTTTGCATCAAGAACGTTAAGCCCGATCATTTTCTTGCCGTTTGCATCGGCAATATAATCAAGCTGGTCCTGCTGTTCATCAAGGGTGGCATCTTCATCCTGCATGATTTCCAGGTAAGAAATGTTGCGAAGGAATTCAAGCTTTTCCCTTAATTCGATGTTTACCGCGTTTCCAACGGCATTAGTTGTTGAAAGCATGTCTGAAGCTGCAATGGCACGTAAAGCAAGACGGGATCCCCGGATAGAAGTAAAAAAGAAAGCGATGTCGCC